>JAJFJI010000137.1 GCA_021774205.1 Nitrosomonas sp. | reverse complement strand
AAATCAGCCAATCCAATTTGCCTCAGCAGGAATTGACTGCGCCGATACTATTTGATTTTTTGTTGGCCGAGGCGGCATTGCAACGTGGCTACCCTGAGGTTGCAATAAACAAATATCTTAAACTGATGCAAACCACGCGTGATCCACGTATTGCTCAGCGTGCCACGGAAATTTCTCTGCGTTTACGTCAGCCGTTTGCAGCTGAGAAAGCAGTATCTTTGTGGACGGAGCTTGATCCTGACTCAGTGAGTGCCCATCAAGCGGCAGCGGCTCTGTTGGTCAATATGGGTAGGTTGGATGAAGCGCGCCCTCATTTAGAAATATTGTTGGCTTCTGACGAAAGCACGGTTGATCAGGCTTTTATGCAATTAAATAAACTGTTAGCAAGTAATCCCAACAAAGCCGAATCGTTGAAATTGGTGCAGCAACTTGCTGAACCTTATCCTGATTTACCCGAAGCGCATTTTGCTGTATCTCAGGCTGCTTGGCTAGCGAATCAATATGAGACTGCATTGAATGCAATGAAGCAGGCGCTGAAATTACGCCCATACTGGGAAATGGCTGCCGTTTATCAGGGCCAGATAATGCGGCGCTTGCATTCTTCAGATGTTGCAGCATTCTATGAGGATTTTCTTGAAAAATATCCCAAGGCTAATGAAATGCGCGCTGATTATGTACGCATGTTAATCGCTGAAGGAGATTTTTCTAGTGCGCGTGCGCAACTTCAACAATTGATGGTGGAGAATCCAGCGAATGCGGATATTTCCCTGACAATTGGCTTGTTGTCCATGGAATTACGTGACTATGATGTAACCGAGGATAATTTCAAAAAAGCACTTAGTTTGGGATACAAAGATTCAAGCACGGTGCATTTTCATCTCGCTCTAATTTATGAGGAAACGCAACGAAGAGATATGGCCATGGCGTCATATCGCAAGGTAACAACGGGGGATCGATTTCTTCCTGCGCAAATTCGATATGCTGCTTTGCTGGCGGAAAAAGGTGATATAAACGCTGCTCGTCAGTATTTACAGCAATTGCCTGCGGCAAATGACCAACAAATGGCGCATTTGATATTGGCCGAAGCGCAATTATTGAGGCAAATAGGTTCGCATCAGCAAGTATTCGATTTGCTTGATAATGGTCTGAAGAAGTTACCCGATTTTCCTGAGTTGCTTTATGACCGCGCCCTGGCGGCGGATAAAATAGGTAAATTCGATATCGTAGAACAGGATTTGCGAAAATTAATACAACTGAAGCCAGATAGTGCGCATGCATATAATGCGCTTGGATATAGTCTCGCAGAACGTGGTGATCGTTTGCCTGAAGCGTTGAAGCTTATTAAAAAGGCGGTGGCGCTTTCGCCGAACGATGCTTACATTATGGATAGTTTGGGCTGGGTCTATTATCGTATGGGCAATATCCAGGAAGGACTCAATTATCTGAATTTGGCTTTTGCCGCTCGTCCCGATCCAGAGATTGCTGCTCATTTGGGAGAGGTGCTTTGGGTTAAGGGTGCAAAAGAGGATGCGAAAAAAATATGGCAGTCAGCCTTAAGAGATAATCCTGGTAATGAAGTTCTGCTCCAAACTATGGAACGGTTTATGCGCTAGAACGCCGTCAAGCTAGTATTAATAAGTTCAGCGATCAGGGAAGTGATTGACTGTTAGGCACGTCTTGTCGGGAATGGCTGGCTTTTTCCAAGAGGCGTAACACAGTGGGCGAGTCTTCCCGGATCGCCTAAACATCTGGGTAATTTTGAGTCCATCAATGCTAACTTGACGGAGCGCTGGCGATTTTGTGAAAAGCTTAGAGGTTAGCGTAGCACGCTGAGCATTGAAACGCGGTTTTCTATTACCTGCATCATATTTTTATAGGCGGGTGTATTAATATTTCCAAAACGCGCTTTAAATTCTGTTTCTGACATATTTCCAGGAAGATCTGACCAGGGTGGCATCAAGTCGGCGTCATTGAGCCCACCAGCCACCAATCGCTGAAGTTGTTGTGCGTCTGCCGTACTTGCCACGGCTTTCTTTCCAAATTGTGTACCGGCCCGATTGGCGGTGATATCACTGAATGAAAAGCCACTTCCATGTCGTGAATCAATGATTTCTTTAAATAAGCCAACTGCATCGGACAGTTTCGTGTTCGTGTAAGCTGTGATAGCGGCTGACGCAATAAAATGTTTGGCAAAATCATGACGTCCTTCGAGGGTGACTAACTGTTCAGCAGGACGCGGCCAGTTAATGGCATCAGGAATAAACAGTTTTGTTGACATTCCTAGTGCATGGATTGCTGTTGCCAGAATCACTGCGCGGTTTTCCTCTAATGCGTCTCCATTGATTGAATGTTTGGCGGCAATATGCATTAACGGCGGTAGAATTTCTGATAGTGAAACAGTTTTTGTGCTACTTTGCCGACTGTTTTTGACTAATAGCATGTGATAGTGATAAATCTGTGTTTGCGCTTTCTTGCTAAAGCCCGGAAAGTTTATTTCTTGCGTTAATAAATTGTTATTCTGGCGGTGATACATAATGTTTATTTTATTTGGTGATATTTGAACTAGTTTGATTGCGTCTAAGCCCTTATGGATGTTGGGGTTTCTTTGTAACGAGTAGATAAGCTGAGATATCAATAAATTTGTTAGAAAATCTGGCAGGGCAAGATTGCCAATGCGTGCTGACTGAAGTTGTGGTAAGGCGGCTGTTTGAATCAAGGTTGCTTCGAAATTTAAATAGCCATTGAATAGGCTTTGCGGGATGGGAAGGCTAAGATGAATGTGGGCGCTTTGGTCGGCAATCGAGATTTGCGCGTTTCCCTTTGTAAAGCGATTTGCTAGATAATTTGCGACAATGTCAGCATCTTCTGAAAGTATACTGGCAATAGCGAGTTGATCGATGGCAACCTGGTTACGGTGTGTGTCAATGATGTGCTTTGCTCGCGCGATATGTTCTGACGTTAGTGTAACCTGACGATCAACGCGAGGTTGCGTTTCAATAGCCAGCATCAAGAAAGCTGCTAGTGTCAGCAGCGGAATAAAAAATAAACAAATGGTAAATAACAGGATGTTTTTACGCATATTTGTGAAGTTTAGTCTAGTGGTGATGTTTGATACAACTGTAATTATTCTGGAAAAATCAGCTGAATACAGAATTTGCGCTGAGAAATGATACTGCAAAACAAGATGCTATGCGTAGGCAATGGTGTGGGTCCTTTAGTATGGCAACACCGTATTGTAGTGTTAGATCCAGTACAAAACGGTGTCGTGTTGCTAAATTCATCTTTTAGGTGAGAAAGAAATTTGATATTTTTATTATTTTTTCAATCGATTTGTATATATTTTAGCAACCAACTGATTTTTGATAAATTTTTATCAGATATGGTTTTCTATGTAAATAAAGCTTGATGCGGTAAGATTAGAATTTGGTTTAAGATTCCTATCTTTTGCTATTGATAGGTATAATATACTTCTACCCTCGTAAGGTAGTATTAATCTAAAGAATAAATTGAATAACAGATATAATTGTAAGTTATTGATGCGCTTGCGTATATAGATCCCCGCTGATTCGATTGATTAAGCGGGAACAATTTAGAACCTACTGTGAACCAGTATGTTGCAGTATAATTTCTCGCTCAATTGATCTTTTGGGATTAGAATGCCGATCTATCAATGTAATCAAGTGGGCCTAACGGATGTCGACAGATCCTCAACGAAAGCCTTATACACCACCAGTACTTGAATTTAAAAGTAGTACATTTTTTGTGCCTGTGCTGATACTGTACAATAATGATTTGCCTGCTATTGAGCAAGTTTTGCAGGAAAAAATCAGGCAAGCACCTGATTTTTTTAAAAATTCGCCATTGGTATTCGATGTGCAGGCACTGAATAAGCACAATTATGATTTAGATATAGTTGCGTTAATAGATTTTCTTCGCAAGCTTGGGCTTTTTCCCATTGGTATACGTGGCGGAAACGAGCAACAAAATAAGCAAGCACGAGAACTTTTTCTCACGATTGATGCTATTCGTGATAGTGCCTCTGCCGAAACACGAAAGCCTGTAATTGATGAGCCAGCGCACAAACCAGAACCAGTTGAGCAGACTGTTGAATCTGTTGCAGCTCCTGCACCTGCATCGCCAGCAACAACATTGATTACGTATCCGATCCGTTCAGGTCAACGTATTTATGCTGCGGGTGATTTGGTGGTTTTGTCACAGGTGAGTGCAGGTGCTGAAATTATGGCTGAGGGAAATATTCATGTTTACAATACATTAAGAGGAAGGGCTTTGGCTGGGGTTCAAGGGAACAAGGATGCGCGAATTTTTTGTTTTGATTTGCAGGCAGAGCTTATTTCCATAGCGGGTGATTATAAAACCAGTGAAGATTTTGATGAAGATTTGCGAAAAAAACCGGTTCAGATCTACTTACAGGATCGTGCGTTATTTATTAAAGACATTGCAAAGACTTAAGTATAGGAGGCTCAGTTGGCGAGAATCATTGTCGTAACGTCAGGAAAAGGTGGTGTTGGTAAAACAACAACAAGTGCAGCAATTGCTATGGGGCTTGCTAAAAAGGGCCATAAAACAGCAGTCATCGATTTTGATGTTGGCTTGCGTAATCTGGACTTGATTATGGGTTGCGAGCGACGAGTTGTGTATGATTTTGTAAATGTTATCAATGGAGAGGCGAGTCTTAGTCAAGCATTGATTCGCGATAAAAATTGCAACCTGTTGTATATATTGCCTGCTTCGCAAACGCGCGATAAAGATGCTTTAAGTCTGGAAGGTGTTGGTCGAGTTTTAGATGAATTGTCTAAGGACTTTAAGTATATTGTGTGCGACTCTCCCGCTGGTATTGAGAAAGGCGCTAATCTGGCGCTTTATTTTGCAGATGATGCATTCGTAGTGACCAATCCGGAAATTTCTTCTGTTAGAGACTCAGACCGTATGTTGGGTATTCTATCAAGTAAGTCACGAAGGGCGGAGAATGGTGAAGAGCCAATCAAGGAATATTTGCTGCTTACCCGTTATGAACCGAGCAGAGTAAAATCTGGCGAGATGTTAGGTCTTGATGATGTGCAGGAAATACTATCTTTGCATCTTTTGGGTATTATTCCGGAATCGAAGACAGTTTTGACTGCGTCAAATGCAGGTAGTCCAGTAATTCTGAACGATAAGAGTGAGGCAGGCCAAGCTTATGCTGATGTTGTTGCTCGGTATCTGGGTGAGAAGCGCCCACATCGATTTATCGATGGTAAGAAAGGATTTTTCAGTAAGTTGTTTGGGAGAAAATCATGAGCTTATTAGATTATTTTAGAGCATCTAAACCCAAAACAGCTACAGCTTCGCTTGCAAAAGAGCGGCTGCAAATCCTTGTTGCTCACGAGCGGACTTTTCGTAATAAGCCTTCGTATCTTCCGCAATTACAAAAAGAATTGTTGGACGTCATACGTAAATATGTGCAAGTTGAGCAAGATGCAATCAGCGTTAATTTTGAGCAGGATGAGGATCAGGAAGTATTAGAATTAAATATTGTTCTGCCAGA
>JAJFJI010000136.1 GCA_021774205.1 Nitrosomonas sp. | reverse complement strand
AATGTGGCACGTAGCCAGGTTGAAAATGGGGCGCAGATTATCGATATCAACATGGATGAGGCGATGCTCGATTCGCAGAAAGCCATGGTGACCTTTCTTAATTTGGTGGCCGCAGAACCGGATATCTGTAAAGTGCCGATTATGCTCGATTCAAGTAAGTGGTCAGTGATCGAGGCTGGGCTGAAATGTGTGCAGGGAAAGCCCATCATTAATTCTATCAGCATGAAAGAAGGGGAAGCAGAATTTATTAAATACGCCAAACTGGCTCGCCGTTATGGTGCCGCAATTATTGTGATGGCTTTTGATGAAGAAGGCCAAGCTGATACGATGGCGCGCAAGGTGGAAATTTGCACGCATAGTTATAATATTCTGGTCGATCAAGTCGGTTTTCCGCCAGAAGACATCATTTTTGATCCCAATATTTTTGCCATTGCCACCGGTATTGAAGAGCATAATAACTATGGCGTGGATTTTATCGAGGCGACGCGAATTATTAAGCAGACGCTACCCTTTTCCAAGATCAGTGGCGGCGTATCGAATGTTTCATTTTCTTTTCGAGGTAATGAACCCATCCGTGAGGCAATCCATAGCGCTTTCCTCTATCACGCAGTTCAAGCCGGTATGACGATGGGTATCGTGAATGCCGGGCAACTGGGTGTTTATTCAGATATTCCCAGTGACTTGCTGGAGCGGGTTGAAGATGTATTACTGAACCGACGTGACGATTCCACCGAGCGGCTGGTCGATTTTGCAGAAAGTTTCAAAGGTAAGAAAAAAGAGCAGGTTGAAGATCTTGCGTGGCGTGATGAGTCGCTCCAGCAGCGCCTGACACATGCGTTGGTGAAAGGGGTCTCGACATATGTCGTCGAAGATACCGAAGCGATGCGGCAGGAAATTGACAAGCGAGGTGGCCGTCCAATCCAGGTAATTGAAGGGCCGTTGATGGACGGTATGAGTGTGGTCGGGGATTTGTTTGGCGCCGGCAAAATGTTCTTGCCACAGGTGGTCAAATCAGCGCGGGTCATGAAACAGGCTGTGGCGCATTTGTTGCCGTTCATTGAAGCGGAAAAGAAATTATCGGGTGATAACAAGCCCAAAGGAAAGATTGTTATTGCCACTGTCAAGGGTGACGTACATGATATTGGAAAGAATATTGTGACGGTAGTATTGCAATGCAATAACTACGAAGTGGTGAATATGGGGGTCATGGTTCCCTGTGCGCAAATTCTGGAAAAAGCTCGACAGGAAAAGGTCGATTTGATTGGTTTATCAGGATTGATCACGCCATCATTGGAAGAAATGACGCACGTGGCAAAAGAAATGAAGCGGGAGGGGTTTACGATACCGCTGTTGATTGGTGGTGCGACGACTTCTCGTGTTCATACTGCAGTCAAAATTGCGCCACATTATGATGGAACCGTGGTGTGGGTGCCTGATGCGAGTCGTGCGGTTGGCGTGTGCAGTAACTTGTTGTCGGAAGAGTTACACGCTGATTATGTGCAGGGAGTAAAAGCCGAATATGAAAAAGTGCGTACCCAACATAAAAACAAAAAAGGACCGACACGCATCCTGCCCATTGCAGAGGCGCGCGCCAATGCATTCAAAACCGATTGGAATAATTACGAACCTGCGGAACCAGCGCTCATAGGTGTTCGGACACTCAATAACTATCCGTTGGAAAAAATTGTCCCTACTATCGACTGGACACCTTTTTTTCAGGCATGGGAACTAGCCGGGCGTTATCCGGCAATTCTGCAGGATAAAGTGGTGGGTGAAACGGCAACCAATTTGTTTCGTGATGCTCAGGCGATGTTGAAGAAAATTGTCGAACAGAAATGGCTGACAGCAAATGCGGTCATTGGTTTGTTTCCTGCTAACGCCGTGGGCGATGATATCGAAATTTATACTGACCAGTCCCGCAATAAAGTGGCGATGACCTATCATTGCCTGCGCCAACAAAATGTTAAACCAACAGGCCGCCCAAACCGTTCCCTGGCTGACTTTATTGCGCCCAAGGAAACGGGGGTTCAGGATTTTATCGGCGCGTTTGCCGTAGGTGCGGGTTTTGGCATTGATGAAAGGGTTAAAGCTTTTGAGGATGCCAATGACGATTACAGTGCGATTGTCCTGAAAGCATTGGCAGATCGACTGGCGGAAGCCTTTGCTGAGCATATGCATATGCGTGTGCGGCGCGAGTTCTGGCACTATGCTAAGGATGAGAATCTGATGAATGAGCAGATGATCGCGGAGGAATATCAGGGTATCCGGCCTGCACCGGGGTATCCAGCTTGCCCGGATCACACTGAAAAAGGTCCTTTGTTTGAAATACTGAACGCGCAAGAAAATGCTGGCATTATTATCACGGAATCCTATGCCATGGTGCCCACCGCGGCGGTATCCGGTTTTTATTTTGCGCATCCGGAATCTACTTTTTTCGCGGTTGGTAAAATAGGCAAAGATCAAGTGGAAGATTATGCCAGGCGTAAAGGTTGGACGCTAGAACAGGCGGAAATGTGGCTAGCCCCTGTGCTGGCGTATGATCGATAGTGCCGCAATTATTCCGCATGTTCCGGTAGCCTGCTCAGCGTGCCATTGTTTGGCGCTTCAGAATAAGAAAAACGCGTGTTTATACGTATAAATTAGCAGCTTGACGCAGGTATGTAGCTAATGAGTAGCAATCTGGGCAGTTATGAACTCATTATCTAAAGAGAGGTCACTAGCAAATGAGTCTATTGGACAAAGCAAAAGCGTTATCAAATCGGGTCGTTGAAAAAACAGTAGAGTTTAGTAGTGATGAAATGATTGCAGACACGATTATTAAAGCCGTTGATAAACAAGAAAAAGTAAATGCCATACTTAAATCGAGAGGCTCCAACTACCGGATAAGTAGTCTTAACTTGGAAATGGGCATACCGCCTAGTGTTTCTTTTGGTATTCGTCGGGTATCAGAGGCAGGGGTGAATAAAGAGACTGTTAAGACACCGTTGGAGAGAAGCTAGTACTCCGGTCAAGTTAGTATTGATGTTGTGCAAAGAAATAGTCATGGCGATAATATTATCGGATTTTGATCGCGCAACAATGTAGAGATTCAGGATTTAACGACCACTCCTATGATTGTTCCAGCGACAATTGCCTGAATCAAGCTTCCGAAGAACCAGTTCCATGCCAATTCTAAGGGAATTGGCAACTAGGAATATGAACCGAATCCCATTGAAATTCCAGTAACCAGACCGAAAAACACCCCAAATATGATGCCCGACACCATGGATTTTTGTGTCACCAAAGGCCTGTAAATCGTTACGAAATAGGCGGCAAATAACAATGTGACGACATACATAAGAGACATTTTCATTTCTTCCATGGGTCGCCATAATTCTGCAGTAGCCTCTTAAGTAGACTGAAGCAGAATGCCGTGATAATGAAATCCAAAATGGACCAGTTATGAATATCGTAATA
The DNA here is from genome assembly GCA_021774205.1 of Nitrosomonas sp. Classification (GTDB taxonomy): domain Bacteria; phylum Pseudomonadota; class Gammaproteobacteria; order Burkholderiales; family Nitrosomonadaceae; genus Nitrosomonas. The sequence continues at coordinate 3,839 of JAJFJI010000136.1, read as the reverse complement.
ACAGCTATAGCGATTGTTTGACCATTTTCTATCTCCCTCTTGCATTTGTGACGGCTAATGAATGTAAACTATACTGAATGAATATAAGTAAAATCAGCTACTTCTAAATACATAATGGCCAAATTCAGCCGACGCGAGCGCGTAGCGTTTGAGCGCCCGAGTGGCGTGCCTTTTTGCATCACAGTATATATGATAGCAATTGGCGTTTATAACAGGTATCATTGTACCTGCAGTTAGTAAGCTGTACTTTTATTATAAGCATAAGGAATAAATACATATGAAACTCACATCTATTTTTGCATTATTGTTAGCATTGGCTTTGATTGTTGGTTGTGGTGGTCCTTCTGCACCTCCATCTCCTGAAAATACTGAAGGCTATGGCTCGACCCATGAAGGCGAGGCTGCTGAAGGTCGTAATCCAGTTGATGATTAGATTAACCTTAATATTGCATTAAGGATTGGTCTGTTGCTCTACCTTAGGAGCTTGTCTGAACTCAGAGTAATTTGCGACAGATAGCTTCTAGGTAGTCGGTTAAAGCGTTGTAGCTATACTGCGTATGCAATCCCCTCTAAAAGAGCAATTACAGCTTCCCTAAATACATCCCCGTAGCACAGATTCTGAGATTAGATTTTTTGGTCGGTATTGTCTTCCAGGAAAAATTTCTCAACTTCAAGCAATTGTCTAGTACGTTTCATTGGCGGCAGGCTTTGCCAAATTCGCCGGCCATAGGATTTTGTGATAATACGCGGATCACAGATCATCAGTACCCCGCGATCGTTTTCATCACGAATTAATCGTCCTGCGCCTTGCTTCAGATTGATTACCGTACGTGGTAGTTGGTACTCCATAAAAGCGTTTCGCCCTTCTTTGTTGATTTTGTCGATACGTGCCGAGAGTACTGGGTCATCAGGCGGTGCAAAAGGAAGTTTGTCAATAATGACCAATGATAACGCTTCACCTTTTACATCTACGCCTTCCCAAAAAGATTGACTGCCAATCAACACCGCATTGCCCGTATTGCGAAACTTCTCCAGCATGTCAGAGCGCGAACCCTGCCCCTGCAACAATAGCGGATAGTCAAGCTGTTCATGCTCAAATGCCGCCAGTAATAATTCATGGATTTGTTGCATTGCACGTAGACTAGTACACAAAAAAAATGCCCGTCCTTGACTGGCGCGTAAAACGGGTAATGCTGCATTCACTACACATTCAATGTAGTGTCGAGTATTGGGTTCTGGTAGGCCAGACGGCACATACAGCAAAGATTGTTTGGAAAAATCAAATGGGCTGTCCCAACAGGCAGTCTGTGCGGTAGCGAGTCCCATTTCATGGCAATAATGAGAAAAATCATTTTTTACCGATAAGGTCGCTGATGTAAAAATCCAGGCGCGTGGCATAGCATTCAATTGCTTATTGAATATTTCAGCAATTGATAACGGGGTGGCGTTCAGTTGCAGTGTATGACTAAAAACTTCCACCCAGCGGACAAATTCATCTGTTTCGTCTTGATTAACCCAATGCTTGATGCGCGAAAGAAGTTCTGTTGCACGTTGCCAGCAATTCTCAATGCCTTCAGCACGTCCTGCTTGACTTTCTAGCATGCCAGTTAATACGGTGATTTTGTCCAGCAACAAATTTAGTGCCGGGTAAAAAGTGGGGTTTTGTTTGACAAGGTTTAATGGTAAGCGTGTATGTTCCTCTGGAATTGTTAACCGCAAATCTCGCGCTGCTTTTTCCATTGACGCAATCGCCTCAGGCAACTCAGTGAAATCTTTGATGTGTTGTATTGCCTCAATGGTGGCATCACGTGCAAGTACCAGCAACTGGCTGGTGCTTACTGTTTCTCCAAAGAATAAACTGGCTGTTTCTGGTAATTGATGCGCCTCATCAAAAATTACGGTATTGCAGCTAGGCAATAATTCGGAGACGCCTTCATCCCGCAACATGACATCGGCAAAAAATAAATGGTGATTCACGACGACAATATCAGACGAAAGCGCTTTCTTGCGCGCCTCCATGACAAAACATTGTTTGTAATCTGGGCAGTCCGAGCCCAAACAATTTTCTCGCGTAGAGGTTACTTGTTGCCAAATGACAGCATTTTCTGGCACTTTATGCAGACCACTTTTATCGCCGGTTTTACTGCGCCGTGCATAAATTTCTATCAGTTTTAAAAATTTTATTTCTTCGCGGCTATTAAAACTGATCCCTTCATCGCTTTGTGTTTTTTTTAGATGGTAGTGGCAAATATAATTAGCGCGCCCTTTTAATAACGTAATTGTCACTGGTACTTTAAGTGCAGCGCGAATGGTTGGTACATCACGGTTAAAAAGTTGGTCCTGAAGGGTTTTTGTGCCGGTAGAAAGAATGACTTTTCCACCGGCTAATAATGCTGGAACAAGATATGCGAAGGTTTTTCCGGTTCCAGTACCGGCTTCCGCAACTAGCACACCGTTATTGGCAATGGTATCGGCAATTACCTGCGCCATTTCCAATTGTTGGGAACGGGCGCGGTAACCGGGTATATAACGGGATAATATCCCGTCAGCTGAAAAAAAAGAGTCAAGGCTGGACATTAAGGCTTCGTCTGCTAATAGGATTATTATGTTGTTCTGTGAAAAAAATGATGACCGGTTATAGTAAAATAACGATTATAATCGCATTTGGTATGTCCAGTACTTTTGAAATGAGTGCCAAGGGCTGCAACAAATTGGAATACTGATGCTCTGGAAATAGCGATATTGCTGTTTATAGACAGACATGTCGTTTCCAGGATAAAAATATTCACAATGAAAATAAGTTTATTCCGATTCGTTAAACTGTTATTGATTTTTATTTGCATTCCATTTTATGCGCTTGCAAATGATTCTCCCGTTACACTGGAAAGCCCGGCTGATCCACAACCGCCGGTTATCAAACCAGCAAAAAAACCTGTTCATCTTGAGGCCGATCGTATCCAAGGCTACTATGAACAAGAAATAGAAGCGGTTGGTGACGCTAGATTAAGTTGCGGAGACGTTGCTATTTCAGCGGAACGAATGAAATATTATCAAAAAACCGATGATGTTGAAGCAATTGGTGATGTGCATATCGAAAGACCCAATGATGTATTGGAGGGCGCACATCTTAAGCTGAATCTAGAAACAGAAGCCGGTCATCTGGATCAACCAACATACCAAATGAAAAATGACAAAGGTCGAGGTACCGGCACAGTATTATTATTTGAAGACGCGGATAATTTCCGGTTGAAAAATGGCGAATATACAACCTGTCCGGTTGGAAATGATGACTGGTTTATTCGGGCTAATGATCTGCAAATTGATAATAAAAAGCAGATCGGCACAGCCCGAAACGTCAGTTTGTTATTTAAAGATGTTCCGATACTTTATCTTCCCTGGATGGATTTTTCTTTTAGTGGAGAGCGCAAGACCGGCATGCTATCACCTATTTTAGGTAATACGGCGAGAAGCGGCGCTGAGGTTTCACTGCCCTTTTATTGGAATATAGCGCCTAATGTTGATGCGACATTGACGCCGCGGATTATGTCCAAGCGTGGCTTGATGATTAGAAATGAACTGCGTTATATGACTAGCCGTTCAGCTGGCCAGTTGCAGGGTGATTTGTTGCCGGATGATTGGATTGATGATCGTACGCGATATGGCGTTGCCTTCAAGCATACGCATTTTTTGAGCAGAGGCTGGCGAGCCAACCTTGACTACAATAAGGTATCAGATGATCAGTTTGTTCGCGATCTGGCAAACAACTTGGCACTAACCAGTCGAATTAATTTGTTACAACGGGCCGCAACATCTTATACTACGGGACTTGGCGCAGGTGG
>JAJFJI010000135.1 GCA_021774205.1 Nitrosomonas sp. | reverse complement strand
CAGCGTGAGATAAGTCTGGAGGCTTTGTTTTCGAAACTTACGTCGAATAAAGCACAGACGGAAGACTTATAATCAGATGATTGTAACTATTGTCCGAAAAGAACTAAAAGTATTGTTCACTTCACCGTTGGCGTGGACGTTGCTTGCGTTAACGCAGCTAGTGTTAGCATGGATTTTTCTGGGTCGCCTAGATGCTTTTCTGGAAATACAATCACAATTAATACAAATTGCTAATCCACCAGGAATTACGGAAATTATTGTTGCGCCGGTATTTTCCATGGCTGCCATTGTGGTATTGATGGTAACGCCTTTGTTAACTATGCGGTTGCTTGCTGAAGAAAGACGAAATAATACGCTGGTTCTGCTTTTATCAGCACCAATTTCTGTAACTGACATCATCTTAGGAAAATTTCTGAGTCTGATAATTTTCTTTTTTATCATGATTGCGTTACTGGCTGCATTATCAATTTCGTTGCTGATAGGTGGAACACTGGATTTTGGTTTACTCATGACTAACGTACTTGGTTTGTTGCTAATTGCTGCCTGTTTTGTTTCGTTGGGGCTCTATGTTTCCAGTCTTACTGTGTATCCAGCGATCGCGGCGGCCGGTGCGTTGGGTTTATTGTTGGGATTGTGGGTAATAGATATTGTCGCTAGTGATGTGGACAGCATTGCACGCAATATTTCTCTGCTGAAGCATTATGAGCATTTTAATCGCGGTATGATTGATACCTTTAGTCTTGCCTATTTCATCCTGTTTATAGTTACATTTTTAGTGCTAACCATTCATCGTATGAATGGAGAACGGTTACGTGGTTAGGCATGCACTAAATTTCCGCCTGGCTGCAGTTTGAGATACGAATTTAAATGATTAATATTGACAAAAAATTTCGACGGCATTTACTGCTGCATAATATTTTGTTTGTCATTTTGTTATTGGTGATGGTTGGCCTGCTGGGTTACCTGGCGCTGGCAACCCGTCTGCAGTGGGATGTCACGCAGAATAGCCGTAACAGCTTGAGTCAGGGAAGCATCGCCGCATTGCAGAAATTAGCAGGTCCGGTTGATGTCACTGTTTATGCAACCGACCGGGATGTGCAATTCGGTGATGTGCGTAATATAATCAGCAATTTTATTGCGTTATATCAGAATATTAAGCCGGATGTTACGGTTACGTTCATAGATCCAATTGAGCAGCCAAAATTGGCGCAACAGGCTGGTGTGCGTGTGAACGGTGAAATGGTGGTCACCTATAATGGCAGACGTGAGCATTTGACGGTAATTAATGAGCAGGCAATGACTAATCTGTTCATGCGGTTGGCTCGCGACGAGGAAAAGCTGATTATGGTTTTGTCCGGCCATGGCGAACGTAATATCAACGGCAATGCCAATTATGACTTGGGAGAGTTTGGCAAACAACTACTGAGCAATGGTTTTAAGAGCAGGGCGCTAAATCTTGTCATAGAGCAGGGTGTCCCAATCGATGCAAGCATGCTTATTATTGCGTCACCACAGAAAGATTTGCTGCCAGGAGAAGTGGAAAAACTGCTCGCGTATATTGATCGTGGTGGTAATTTGTTATGGCTAGTAGATCACGAATCATTGCGTGGATTATTGCCATTGGCGGAGCGATTGCAATTGACCCTTACACCAGGTGTGGTGGTTGATCCCCAGTCAAAGGAGCTTAAAGCACCAGTTACCTTCGCGTTGGGTGTTAGTTATGGGCAGCATGCCATTACCAACAACTTTGATTACATGACGGTATTTCCTTTTGCGCGTCAGATTGCTATTAATGAAAATGAGGAATGGTATGGTGTTTCGCTGGTTGATGTTGCACAGCAAGGCTGGGTGGAAACTGGTGACCTGGATGACGATGTTAGCTTTGATCAAATGTATGATGTGGCTGGCCCAGTAAGTGTTGCTGCCGCGCTGAGTCGCTCTGTGCGAGATAGTGAGCAGCGTGTATTGGTAATTGGTAGTGGACATTTTCTCGCTAATACTTACTTGGGTAACGGCGGTAATCTGGATTTTGGTGTGAATCTAATTAATTGGCTTGCTGGTGATGAACAACTCATTACTATTCAGCCACGTGCATCGCTTGATAGTCGCCTGGTTTTAAGCGAATCGATGCTAACTATGATTGTCGTTAGTTTTCTCATTGTGCTGCCATTATTTCTACTGGCGAGTGGAATATTTATCTGGTGGTATCGGAGAAGAAAATAAGCGATGACCTATCATGCCCGGCTCAATCTGATTATGCTGACTACTATTGTTGGCTTAGTGATATTTCTTTATATTAGACCTCAATCTCATGAGGTGCAGGAATATAGAATTTCATCATTGTCTGCGGAAGCGGCGCGAAGCATCCAAATCTTACATAAAGATACGCATATGGTATTGAAGAAGGCAGAAAATCACTGGCATCTGACCGAACCAATAAATGCCAGAGCTGACGAGAAAAAAGTGACGCAACTTCTGGAAATCTTGTCTGCCAAAAGTGAACACCGTTTTTCGTTAACAGATCTGGATCGTTTTAGCTTGGATAAGCCCAATGTGAGGTTATCTATCGATCATGAATCTTTTGACTTTGGCGGATTGACGCCGGTTACCAATCAGCAATATATTGCCACAGAGGAGAGTGTATTTTTAGTTTCTCCACGTTATGCTGTTATGTTGCCATCACAACCAATCAAAATAGTTAGTCCTACATTGCTGGCTGAGACAGAAACCCCTGTCAGTTTTGAACTGGGTGATGTCAGTATCAAAAAACAGGCGGAAGATTGGATGATAAGCCCGGAAAATACTGAGCAACTTTTGAATCAGGCGGAAATCAATCATTGGGTTGAATTATGGCAACAGGTTACTGCCAGCAATCTTATTCTTGATTCGGAAATTTTGGATATAGATGATGCGACCTTAGCGGAAAAAGAAATCAAAATTAGCCTGCAGAACGGCCAGAAAATAAAGTTTAACGTATTGCAGCATGGATCTGAGTTATTTCTGATGCGTAGTGGTGAAGCAATCCGGTATGTTTTTTCAGGTAATGTCGGTAAATCGTTACTTGATCCATACTACATTAGCAATGAGCCAATATTGTTTGAGGACTAATGCCGGAGTTGCCAGAGGTTGAAACAACGCGGCGTGGTATTGAACCCTGTTTGATTGGCCACTATATTGCAGGCGTCATTGTAAGAAATCCGAATTTTCGTTGGCGAATACCTGATGATCTGGAGAAAACGTTAACCAGTTTGCCAATTCATGCGGTTAAGAGGCGAGCAAAATATCTTTTGCTCGATTGCGGTAAAGGTACCTTGATTATTCATTTAGGTATGTCAGGAAGCCTGCGGTTGTTATTGGCTTCGTCGTCACAAAAAACTATATTGCCAGAAAAACACGACCATTTAGACTTGATTCTGGATAGCGGCACAATTTTACGATTAAGAGATCCGCGCCGTTTTGGCGCAGTTTTGTGGGCGCCCGGTGATGTCAAATGCCACCCATTATTGTCTAACCTTGGGCCTGAGCCGCTGAGTGAAGCTTTCAACGCAAATATGTTGTATAACAAAACACGTAACTTGCGCGTTAGTATTAAGGTGTTACTAATGAATAATCGGATTGTTGTGGGTATTGGTAATATTTACGCAAATGAAGCCTTGTTCCGTGCTGGTATTAGTCCCAGAATTGCTGCCGGCAGGATTGGTGTTAACCGTTACAAGAAACTGGTGCAAACAGTGAAGGAGGTGCTTGTGCTGGCGATTGAGGCTGGCGGCAGTAGTTTGCGTGATTTTGTTAACAGTGATGGCAAGCCGGGATATTTTCAGCAACAATATTGGGTCTATGGTAAAGCCGGGCAGCCGTGCCGGAAATGTGGCGCAACGATCAAGCAGATAAAGCAGGGGCAACGTTCCAGTTTTTATTGCCCCAATTGTCAACGGTAGATAAAGTAAGCGACGTAGATTTTGAAAGGTGGTAGTTGATGAACATGACATTTATTGGCGGTGGAAATATGGCTTCTGCTCTAATCGGCGGGCTGTTGCGACGGGACTATACTGCTTCGCAAATACGGGTAGTAGAAATCAGCGCCGAAAGTCGGGCACGTATAAAACACGAATTTGATATAGACGCTGTGGCGGATCTTGCGGTGGGTGTGACAGACAGTGATGTGGTGATATTGGCCGTTAAGCCGCAGCAACTAGCAGAATTAACGCGGAAACTTGCGCCACTTCTAAAAAAACAACTGATTATTTCCATTGCCGCGAGTATTCGCGCCACAGATATTAGCCGCTGGCTGGGTGGATACCAGTATGTAATACGTGCCATGCCCAATACACCCGCATTGGTGCAAGCAGGTGTGACAGGTCTTTATGCATTGCCAGCTGTAAATAAGCAAGAAAAGGAAAGCGCCGAGAGCATACTTGCTGCTGTGGGGACTGTGTTGTGGGTTGAGCAGGAAGAAATGTTGCATACGGTGACCGCTATATCCGGTAGTGGCCCAGCTTATGTATTCTATTTTATCGAGGCTATGCAGCAAGCGGGAATAGAATTGGGCTTAACGGCGGACCAGACCCGTCAATTAAGTTTGCAAACTTTCCTTGGTGCGGTCAAACTGGCGGAACAAAGTAGTGAAGAGGTTGAGACGCTGCGTTTGCGCGTAACTTCAAAAGCCGGCATTACCGAACGGGCAATACGGCACATGGAAGAAAATGATATTAAGCGCCAGATAATAAGTGCTATCCACGCAGCAAGTGAGCGTTCACGTGAACTGAGTGATGAGTTCGGTGAAAAATAGTTTGGCCAACTTAAAAATTCATATGCTTAATAAATCAGAATACGAAATAATATTGCCTGATTAGATTTGAGCTGGTACAGCTTAATCCTTACTTAGTTTACTGTTTCCAGGAAAAACATATGCCAGATCAGATTTTAATTTTTCTTATTGATACTATAATTGGGTTGTTTTCTCTAGCATTGTTGTTGCGTTTTTATTTTCAGCTGCTACGTATCCCTTATTACAATCAGTTATCTAAATTTCTCATTGCTATAACCGATTTTATTGTGCGTCCAGCACGCCGCATTATTCCTGGTTGGGCTGGCATGGATCTTTCTACGTTAATTTTGGCCTGGTTGGCGCAATGTATTATCGTTGCAAGCATTTTCATGCTACAGGATTATAATTTTGGCGCCAATATTGTGGGTTCAGCCGGGGTAATGGGATTGTTGGCGTTAGTGGAAGTTGTCAAAATGACGCTCTACATCGTATTGGTTATGATTATTGTGCAGGCAGTATTGTCATGGGTGAATCCAAATAGCCCGCTGGCGCCGTTACTTGACATATTCACTCGGCCATTCCTGGGGTTTTTCCGGAAACGCATTCCGCCAATTGCTAATGTGGACTTGTCGCCATTATTTGTGTTGATTTTTATTCAATTGCTATTAATGATAGTGGCCGGTGCACAGATGAAAATTTATACCATGCTTTGATTAGGGTGTTTAGTGAACTGGTATCGCAGTGATAGCGCGAATAATCTTATCCTGACGTTGCATATCCAGACAGGTGCAAAATATACAGAAGTGGCTGGATTGCATGGAG
>JAJFJI010000134.1 GCA_021774205.1 Nitrosomonas sp. | reverse complement strand
GCAAGAAAAATAAACCATTTCATAAGAGACCAAACAAATGAATAGAATGCCAACGGGTCTTTTCAGGATAAAAACTATCATATAATACCCAGCATTTGACATTCATCGCACGACTTTTTTAAGGCCACATGGCCAATTATCCACGAAATGCAATCAACGTTTACGCCACCGGCATCCGGCACCCTCACGCGGCACGCAGATTTTACCGGTTCCAGTGACTCATTGGCACTGGCACATTTCGCGCAACAATCAAAACCTGTTGCCATTATCACAGCAAATGCGCTCGATGCCCAAAGGTTGCTGGAAGAAATTCCTTTCTTTGCGCCAGAACTAAAAACACATTTGTTACCCGATTGGGAAACACTGCCCTACGATACCTTTTCTCCGCATCAGGACCTGATTTCTGAACGTCTTGCGACACTGTATCAAGTGATGGGCGGGCGCTGCGATGTGCTAATCGTTCCCGTAACCACTGCACTTTATCCTTTGCTGCCACGTGAATACCTTGCTGCCCATACATTCTTTCTAAAGCAAGGAAAAACGCTTGATCTGCAAGGATTCCGCAATCAAATGACGCTGGCAGGTTACTCCCATGTAACGCAAGTCCTTTCGCCAGGGGAATACAGCATTCGGGGCGGATTGATTGATGTATTCCCAATGGGTAATCCACTGCCTTACCGCATCGATTTAATGGATAACGAAATTGATACCATTCGTACTTTTGATGTAGATACGCAAAGGAGCATTTTTCCAGTTAATGAAGTCAGGTTACTACCAGCGCGCGAATTTCCACTTGACGAAGCGGGGCGTTCCTGTTTCCGTAAAAATTTCCGCGAGAAATTTGAAGGTGATCCTTCTAAAAGGCGAATTTATAAGGATGTGAGCAAAGGAATCGCGCCGGCTGGAATTGAATATTATCTTCCATTGTTTTTTGTCGATACTGCCACCTTGTTTGACTATTTGCCGCAAAATACGCTGCTATGCCTGCACCAAAACATTCGTTCTGTCATTGACGATTTTTGGCGCGATACGCAGTCACGTTATCAGCTGTTACGCAGCAACATAGAGCACCCACTCCTGCCACCCAGCGAATTATTTCTTACCAGCGATCTCTTCTTTGGCAAGCTAAAACCCTATGCCCGCATTGAAATCCAATCCAATACGCATGCCCAAAGAACTGAAACAACAAAAAATACCGTTCCACTACCGTCCATTCAAGTTAATCGTCATGCCGATAATCCAGCAGAAAAACTCGCTGCATTTATTGATGAATTTGCCGCATCCGGCGGACGTGTACTGCTACTGGCGGAAAGTATTGGCAGAAGGGAATTAATTGCTGAATACCTGAGTCGCTATAACCTGCGTCCACAAAACTGCGAAGATTATGCCCAGTTTCTGGCAAATACAAATCCCTTTATGCTGAGTGTTTCACCCCTGCATACTGGTTTTATTCTCGCCAAAGAATGTCTTGCTTTTATTACCGAAAGTGAGCTCTACGCCACACATTTTCACGGACGGCGTGAGCGTGAATCTCGTAAAACAACATCTTCAGATGCTATATTACGTGATCTATCGGAAATCAAACCTGGCGATCCGGTCGTCCATGAGCAGCATGGTATTGGCCGTTACCTGGGTCTGGTCAGTATGGATCTGGGTGAAGGAGACCCTGATCAAATCAGCGAATTTTTGTCTCTGGAATACCAGGGCGGTGACAAGCTTTATGTACCAGTAACGCAACTACACCTAATTGGGCGCTATAGTGGTGCTTCCCCAGAAGCTGCGCCACTGCATAAACTTGGTAGCGGTCAATGGGACAAAGCCCGACGTAAGGCGATGCAGCAAGTCCGTGATACCGCGGCGGAATTACTCAATCTTTATGCCCAGCGCGCTGCCCGCCAGGGTTATACATTCAAACTCCAACAACATGATTACGATGCGTTTTCTGAAGGTTTTGGTTTTGAGGAAACCGTGGATCAGGCTGCCGCAATTCAAGCAGTCATCGAAGATCTGACTTCCGGCAAACCAATGGATCGGCTTATCTGCGGTGATGTGGGGTTTGGCAAAACAGAAGTGGCGCTGCGCGCCACTTTTATTGCCGTCGCAGATGGGAAGCAGGTAGCCGTTCTGGTACCAACTACTTTATTAGCGGAACAACACTTCCAAAATTTCTCGGATCGTTTTGGTTTGATTGCTGATCAATGGCCGGTAAATATTGCTGAGCTGTCACGATTCCGTTCGGCCAAGGAGCAGAACCAGACGCTAAAAGGGTTAGCCAATGGGGAAGTTGATATCGTTATAGGCACCCATAAACTGATCCAAAAAAGTGTAAAGTTTAAAAACCTGGGATTGGTTATCATCGATGAAGAACACCGATTTGGTGTACGTCAGAAAGAGCAGTTAAAGAAACTACGTGCGGAAGTAGACGTGCTGACATTAACCGCCACACCCATCCCCCGCACGCTTGCCATGTCATTGGAAGGCTTGCGTGATTTTTCAATCATTGCTACTGCGCCGCAGCGACGTCTCGCCATCAAAACTTTTGTCTCCCGCTTCTCAGTGGGGACCATTCGGGAAGCCTGTTTACGCGAATTAAAACGTGGCGGGCAGATATATTTTCTGCATAATGAAGTTAACACCATTCAGAGCATGCATGACAAACTCACCCGATTGTTGCCAGAAGCACGCATTAACATTGCACACGGGCAAATGCGTGAGCGTGAGTTGGAACATGTCATGCGGGACTTTTATCAGCAACGATTTAATATATTGCTTTGCACCACGATCATTGAAACGGGTATCGATATCCCCAGCGCTAACACCATTGTCATTAACCAGGCTAATAAATTTGGTTTAGCACAATTACATCAGTTACGTGGCCGGGTAGGCCGTTCTCATCATCAGGCATACGCCTATCTGTTGACACCGGAAGAAGAGGCACTGGGATCACAAGCAAAAAAGCGCCTTGAAGCGATTCAAGCCATGGAAGAACTAGGCGCCGGTTTTTACCTGGCCATGCATGACTTGGAAATTCGCGGCGCGGGTGCCGTATTGGGCGATTCTCAGAGTGGCGAAATGCATGAAATCGGGTTTAGCCTTTACAGCGCCATGCTGGATAGTGCCATCAAGTCATTGAAAGAGGGGCGCGAACCGGATATGCTGCAGCCACTGGGTGTTGCCACTGAAATTAATCTGCATGTACCCGCCCTGCTGCCCGATAATTATTGTAGTGACATCCATGAACGCTTGGTGCTTTATAAACGAATGGCAAATTGTAGCGACGATGAACAGCTGGATGACATGCATCGGGAATTAATTGATCGTTTTGGTCTTCTGCCAGATCCCGCCAAAACTCTACTGGACAGTCATCGCCTGCGTATTGTTGCCAAACCGCTGGGAATTGTACGCATTGACGCCAGTGCCAATAGCATTCAGATAAATTTTGCACCCAATCCGCCCATTGACCCGGCTAAAATCATCCAATTGATACAAAATAACCGTGAATACACGCTTTCCGGACCTGACCGTCTGAAAATTCAGGTAGCGATTCCGGAAACTGAAAAACGTGTCAAGCGAATAAACCAACTTATTAATGCGCTTAATGACTAAACGCCAGTCTAATGAAATGGCTAGCGCTTGCGATGGTTTTTAGCGTCCGAATCCGAATCTTCCATCGGATGCGGCCAAAAACGCTGCATAGCCAGAAAAGTAAACGAAGCAGACCAGGTGATCAATGCCAGACCGGCTAATCCTTCAGCCGCTGTCAGCATCCGCATCGCACCAACCGGTAATAAATCGCCAAAGCCAATCGTGGTATACACCACTGACGAATAATATACATAATCCATGAGATTACCTTTTTCCATCCCCGTGATATAACCGAGGCCAGCACCATGCTGCAAAATCATATAACCGAGTGCAAATACCCAGATCTCTAATATATGGGCCAATAAAAGCCCCAGCATCACCAGCAACATGCCGATGCGCTTATGCACATGTCTTCCCAGTGTTCGCCCGAGAAAACGTAACGCTTCATAGTGAAGTACCACCGAGAATGTAACAACCATACCCGCGATAACCAGTACAATTAAATGTTGGATATGTTCACTCATAATCTTAAAAAACCGCAGTTAGATGGCGTTTTTTGTATCTTGCGCTTTGTTTCTCACAAGATACAATGCGGTGTAAAAATGCATGTTTACAACGAAATGAAACGCTGACAAAGGTAAAGAGCAACGCACGCGATGAAACATAGAAAGACGTCAAAGAAATATTCTTAACTAATTATTAAGAAGCATAATTGACTTTATATAGGGCATAAGCACGCCTGACTCTGATATAAAATCTTATTGATAGTGCCTTTCATATTTTCTATTTGCACACACTTCCCACATGGATAATAGCTTCGATTTTATTATAGTTGGTGGAGGAATTGTTGGTTTAGCAACAGCATATAAGTTGCAAAAAAAATTCCCAAACCTAAATTTACTGGTCCTTGAAAAAGAAGACCATCTTGCTTCACACCAAACCGGCAATAACTCTGGCGTTATTCACTCGGGTATTTAT
>JAJFJI010000133.1 GCA_021774205.1 Nitrosomonas sp. | reverse complement strand
AGTTTAAGCTGAGAAGAATAATTCTCAACACTGTTATGATTACGCCAGCCTTTTCGTTGAAGTCGTGAGCCGAACATACTGTAGTCAAAATTTTCTTTCCTTCCACCCGCATAAATTTCCGACTTAAAATAGCCAAACTGACCAAATACCTGACGTGGTTCCAGCACTAATTTTTCATCAGGTGCGCCACGTGTGGTGATGCCAATCATGCCGCCAGAGGCATTGCCGAACAGTGAAGCTGAAGGGCCACGAAGAATCTCCATTTGATCGATCAGTGACGGGTCAATGGTGTCGAGTTGGGTTTGGCCATCCGGCAAGGTCTGCGGGATATCGTCGACGCGCACATGAATTCCACGCATCCCAAAAGGTGAGCGTGCCCCAAACCCGCGAATGGCGATACGTAAACCCTGGGCATAATTAAACTGGTTTTGAAAAAAAACGCCAGGCGTGCCACGACCAAACTCATCTATAGTCGCACCGGGTTGATAATTTTGTTGCTTATCTCGTTTTAGGTGTGTGATGGCATTGGGAATTTCACTAGGCTGTTTCTCGCTGCGTGTTGCAGTGACCTTGATGGGCTTGAGAATGCCAGACGTCAGCGGATCCGGTTCTTGCGCTAGAACAGAGTAAGTCGTCAACAAAAATCCAATTAGTAAAAGAAAACAACTCACTAAAAAGGTATGCCTAAGGACAAAAAAATCGTAATAAGAAAGCGGTATAAATATATTTCTTAAGCCGCTATGCATCCACTTTGAAAATGCAATTCATAGTTAAGTGGCGCTCGCAGGATAAAATCAGACAAGGGATATGAGAAAAATAGGGTGGTTCCCTGGTTAGAAGAAATAATTTTTTTATTAAGCAGAAAAACATAATCATGTAACCAGCGTAAGATATCGGTGATCACTTTATTTTGAAATTAGTCTTCGCAATAAGAAGCTTATTTGAAAAAGAGAAAAACGTAATCTCAGGCAGACAAAGTGCAACATATTCGTTAGGAGGGATAGTACGCCATACCATACAAGAACATTTGAAGGACTAAAAATTAATATATGGTTGTTATTTTACCTAAAGATTTAGAAAAAACGTGGAAGAATGCCAGTCGATTCTTTTCCGTATCAAAAAAGTCTAGCATAAAGAACGGCTTTGTTTCGTTCTCCAAATAATAGGAACTAACGCCGAGTTATTATATTCAAAGAAACAATACAATACCCACTAAAAAGACAGAATTCAAGAAAGTGCTTTAAACATGCCCGCTAGTGTAGATAAAGGAATGCGCACATCTTTGGCAATAGTAACTGTTAATGTGTCGTACGCATTCAAATGCGCTGATTTAGTCAATGTTGAAGCAGTATCAGGGCGCCCATTTAAGGGAATCTAGCTTTTATCCGTTAAAGAGAGATGAAGAAAAGTTTGGGTAGCAATTTAATTTATTAATGGTTTAGCTTTTTGCGAATAGCGGCTGATAGTTGTTTTACTTGATAAATTTTATTGTAGAAACCATGGGCTATACTGAATAAGTCGATAACTGATAGTGAGAGAGCCATTATGATGAAAATTGGACAATTACTTATAATCGCATTATTTGCTACTTTTTCTGGTAATGCATTAGCGGTGTCAATTGTATATAACGGATTAAAATGCCAGAATGCGACGGATGCCAATGATCCGAGACCTCTAGAAATATCGATACAAAGTAGATTTGAAGTGGTCGAAGATGTTGGTAGTGGATTGTTTCGTTTAAGCCTAACTGGTGGTTTGCCCCGATTTGTAAACAACGATCAAAATGTTTGTATTGACAGTGATACAGCCATCGGTTTCTCCGGAATACCAGCCTTGGATGGACTGCCACAACGATTGGATGTAATTGATGCGACAGGGTATTTTAACGGTCAGGATTTGGTTGTTATCGTTAATTCAATAAATACAGATCTTAGCGCAGGACGAACTAACTTCTCAGGATTTACGACAAGCATTGTGCTTCCAATTTCAAATACATTAATTTTTGAGCATGATCCTCAGACATTAACATTTAAATTAACTAAAATAATACATAACAGGGGGTTTGTTCGTACGAGTGGTGCAACGAATTCAATAACGCCTTTTCTTGAAACGATATTGCCAATTTTTGGCGATACCAATGAAAATAAGCACAAAATTCTAATACCGCTATCAAATATTGAATACATTCTTGAATAGTTCTTTTTAATTCACTAATAATCAAGTTAATTGGATGCAAAATACGCCCATGAGCAAATTGCCTAAATGCCCAGCGTGTGGCTCAGAATTTGTCTACAATGATGGATCTTTGTATATCTGTCCGGAATGTGTGCATGAATGGTCAAAAGATGCTGAAGCCGAGCGTGATGACGATGTGCACGTGATAAAAGATGCTTATGGGAATGCGCTGCGAGATGGCGATACTGTTAGTATAATTAAAGACTTGAAGGTTAAGGGTTCGTCTTCAGTGGTTAAAGTTGGTACTAAAGTAAAATATATTCGATTGGTTGAGGGCGATCATGATATCGATTGCAAGATCGCGGGGGTTGGTGCAATGAAGCTAAAGTCAGCGTTTGTGAAAAAAAATTAAATTGATGATGCGTTCCATGTTTGGTCAATACAATCTCATTTTCATTGCACAGGTTTTCCTTAGGAAGCATTTGCAGAAAATTTTTCTTTGTCGAGGCGGAAGATTATGATTTACGCCACTTGTTCATAAAACCCTACCAATTAACATGATGTCCTATATTAACTCAGTGCGATGATTGTAAGGTTTTATGAAATGTTATGGTTATTTCTTCTAGAGAATGCGGCAGCCGAAGTTTTCGGAATATAGTTGATCGATTTCTTCCTGGTTGAACTGGTGATTCTGCCCCCCACGTTGCGCAATCTTCAATGCACCCAATAGCGAACCAAGCTGACCGGTTGTTTGCCAGTCCAATTGATTGGCAATTCCATATAGTAGGCCGGCACGATAGGCATCCCCACAGCCCGTCGGATCAATGACTTCTTTTGGTTTGACACAAGGAATTTCTATTTGTTTTCCGTCAGTATATATAACAGATCCTTGTGCACCTTTAGTGACAATTAGCGCTTTGGCTTCATTTGCAAGGGATTCCAGCTTGCGTCCAGTACGCTCTTGTAGTAGTTGGCCTTCATAGTCATTAACGGCAATATAGCTAGCCTTGTTAATGAAATCCAGCAGTTCTTCGCCATTAAACATGGGTAGTCCCTGTCCAGGATCAAACATGAAAGGAATGCCTGCTTCATGAAACTCACGTGCATGTTGAATCATGCCATCACGCCCATCAGGTGCAATAATGCCT
>JAJFJI010000132.1 GCA_021774205.1 Nitrosomonas sp. | reverse complement strand
CCCCAGGTTAGCGGTTCTTTGAGAATAAATTTCAATGCATTCTTGTTAGGTGTTCCTTCTATATCCGCTATTTTTGGCATTTGGTCTTTTGTTAACAATTAACTGTCTATCTAAGCTGGATCTTGACGCCCAAACCTAACCATTGCCAGCGGACAAATGAATAGGATCACTTTCCGCTTCGGTTGAAGCACTCGTTACAGAATTAAGTGCCGCATGAAGTGTGTGCCACGGCAAAATTGCACATTTAACGCGTGTTGGCAGTTCCTGTATCCCAGAAAATACTGTCAGCCGCCCAAGATGGTGTGGGTTATCCAAATCTAGTTTTCCGGTGGCCATATCACGAAATTCATGGATTAGTATTTCAGCATCACCGCGTGACTTTCCTTTAACCGCCGCTGTCATCATTGAAGCAGATGCCTTACAAATTGCACAGGATTCGCCCTGAAAAGCAATGTTATCGATATGGCCATCTTCAAGACTCAATGATACGTCAAGACGGTCACCACACAATGGATTGTGGCCGATCGCATGGTGGTTGGCATTGTTGAGTGAACCATAGTTGCGCGGCTTTCTGTTATGGTCAAGTATGACTTCTTGATAAAGAGATTTAGCATTCATCGTGAGAAAAATTTTTGTACTGAGTAAATACCTGCAATAAAAGCCTCAACTTCGGATCGATTATTATAAAAAGCAAATGATGCACGCGAAGTTGCTGGTATTTTGAAACGTTGCATCAGTGGTTGTGCACAATGATGCCCGGTACGGACGGCAATTCCTTCCTGATTTAGCAGCGTGCCTATATCATGGGGGTGAATACCGTCAACGACAAAGGACAAGACTGAGGTTTTGCTGGCGGCAGTACCGATCACATGCACTCCTGACAACTCATTGATCAACTCGGTTGCGTAGTGGAGTAGCTCCATTTCATAAGCATGGATTTCATCTATTCCAATAGTCAACAAATAATCAATTGCAGCGCCAAATCCGATTGCGGCAGCAATTGGGGGCGTACCCGCTTCAAATTTGTGCGGAATCGTATTGTAGGTAGTTTTTTCAAAAGTGACCGTTGCAATCATTTCACCACCCCCTTTGAAAGGTTGCATCGATTCAAGCAGGCTTGCTTTGCCATAAAGCATGCCAACACCCGTAGGACCACACAGCTTGTGCGCCGAAAATACATAGAAATCACAATCCAAATCTTGGACGTCAATTTTCATGTGGGGCGCCGCTTGCGCGCCATCAACCAATACCGGCACACCATGCATATGTGCCAAGGCGATCATTTTCTTAACTGGATTGATCGTGCCCAGGGCATTGGATACATGGATTAAACCAACAAATTTGGTTCGTTGATTGAAAAATTTTTCATATTCATCAACTAAAAGCTCACCGGCATCATTGACAGGAACAACACGAATTTTTGCACCAGTTTCTTGCGCCAGCATCTGCCACGGCACAATATTTGAGTGATGTTCAAGTGTGGTTAAAATGATTTCATCATCTGCTTTGATAAATTTCCGGCCATAACCATGCATCACCAAATTAATTGCATCGGTAGTGCCACTGGTAAAGATTATTTCCCTGTCTTCACGTGCATTAACAAAGTGCTGTACTTTTTGGCGCGCGCCTTCGTATTCCGAAGTTGCGGTTTCTGACAAATAATGTACCCCACGATGAACATTTGCATGCTGCGATGTCTGGTAATATACCAGCCGGTCAATGACCGGTTGCGGCATTTGGCTGGAAGCCGCACTATCTAAATAAATTAATGGCTTGCCATTAACTTCAAGCTTAAGAACCGGGAAATCGGCGCGAACCTTTTCCATTTCGTTGGCGAATGTCACGTCTTGTTCTAATGTAGCATCAACGATCTTCATGGTTCGGCGCTCTGTGTATATTCGAGGACTGCCTTTTCAAGCTGGTTTCTGAGAGAGATAATAGGTATGCGATTAATAATTTCTGCGCCAAAAGCATAGGTCAACAGATTACGTGCTGCTAGCTCAGATAACCCGCGACTTTTTAGATAAAAAATTTCTTCTGGGTCGAGTTGACCGACGGTTGCACCGTGCGCGCATTTTACATCATCGGCAAAGATCTCCAACTGTGGCTTAGTATCAACCTGAGCCTGGCCGGTTAATAACAGGTTACGACTTGTTTGCGTAGAATCAGTTTTCTGCGCATTTGGTTGAACCATAATTTTACCGTTAAAGACAGCATGTGAGGCGCCATCTACAATACATTTATGAAGCTGGCGGCTTGTGCCATTGGGTTTTATATGGTCAATAAACGTATGCGTATCAGCTAGCTGCCGTTTATTAATTAGTGCTAAACCGTTCACTGTGCACTCAGCACCTTCACTAGCAAGCTGTACATTCAAGTTACAGCGTGAAATACGAGCACCTAGCGCAACATTGATCGACTGGAAATTACTTGCATGTGCAAGTGTCGCCGTGCAATTAGCGATATGAAACGCCTGGTGGCTGTCTCGCTGCAAGCGAATATGATTGACATGTGCATTGTCCGCAACCCTAACTTCGGTGACAGAATTGGTAACATAGGCCACTTCTTGCTGTGCAATGTAATCTTCAACTACGGTTACATGACTACCTGGCTCGGCGATAATTAGACAGCGGGGATAGCTGGTTACTTCTTTCTGGGTCGCTATGAATAATAAATGGATCGGTGGTGCTATCGAAATATTTTTTGGAACAATAATTACCGCGCCGTCGTGAAGAAATGCGGTATTTAACGCAGCAAATATATTGTCGTTAAAACTAGCATATCGTCCCAGATGTGGCGCTATTTCGGCCGAATAACTTGTTAATAATGTTGATAAGTTGCCAACAATAATACCACTATCATTGTTGATGGCAGATAGCGCTGATGCATATTGACCATCAATAAATACCAGCCGGGTTGCGGCTTCCTGAAGATAGTGATGCTTAATTTCAGCCGGTTGCAACTGCGGTATTGTCTGGGCTACTTGAAATGGAACTTCAGTGAGCGGCGAAATATCAGTAAAGCGCCATTCCTCATCATGGGTTGTTGGCATTTTCAGTGCGCTAACGCGATCAACGGCTTCAGTGCGCAACTGGCTAAGCCAGGGCAATGCGCTAGTTGAGTGTTTGGGGTATGTTTTCAGCAAATCCTCAAGATAGTGATTGCTGACAACCTCACTCATAAAACTGCTCCTTCGGTCGCGCTATTTTCTGCGCTAATCCAATCATAGCCGCGTGTTTCAAGTTCCAAAGCAAGCTCTTTTCCACCTGTTTTTATAATGCGGCCAGATTCCACGACATGCACATAGTCGGGTACAATATAATTAAGTAGGCGCTGGTAGTGAGTAACCAAAATAGTTGCATTATCATTATTCGTGAATTGATTAACGCCATTTGCAACAACTCTTAAAGCGTCAATATCCAGGCCGGAATCGGTTTCATCAAGAATATTCAGGCGTGGCTCAAGTAAGGCCATTTGCAAGATTTCGTTACGTTTCTTTTCCCCACCCGAGAAACCCTCGTTAACACTGCGATCAAGAAAATCCGGGTTCATTTCCAGCAATTTCATTTTTTCGCGCACAAAGTCATCAAACTCAAGCGGATCAAGTTCGTCCTTGCCACGTTGCGTTTGCACCGTGTTATAAGCAAGTCTTAGAAATTGGCTGTTCGCGACACCTGGAATTTCAATGGGATACTGAAAAGCAAGAAAAACACCCATGCGCGCACGTTCTTCCGGCGCAAGCGCCAATAAATCCTTTCCGTCAAATAAAACGGCCCCGGCTGTAACTTGATAGGCGGAATGACCGGCAAGAACCTTTGCCAGAGTGCTTTTTCCGGATCCATTAACGCCCATAATGGCATGTATTTCACCATAATTTATGGTGAGATCGATGCCCTTTAAAATTGCAACGCCATTAACCGTCGCGTGTAATCCCTGTACTTCAAGTAGTGGTTTGCTGTCCTGATTAATCATCCGACACTTCCTTCCAGCTTGAAACTAAGTAAATTGGTTGCTTCGACAGCGAATTCCATTGGTAATTGTTGAAATACATCTTTGCAAAACCCATTGATAATCATTGATACCGCTTCTTCAGCGTCAATACCGCGTTGTGAGAAATAAAAAAGCTGGTCTTCACCAATTTTAGAAGTTGATGCTTCATGCTCAACTTTGGCGCTATGATTCCGCACCTGGATATAGGGGAAAGTATGAGCGCCAGATTGATCGCCAATTAGCATTGAATCGCATTGTGAATAATTACGCGCACCATCAGCAGTCGGCGCAACCCTAACCAATCCACGATAACTACTATTTGAATTTCCAGCGGAAATACCCTTGCTAACAATCGTGCTACGTGTATTTTTTCCAATGTGAATCATTTTGGTGCCAGTGTCAGCCTGCTGAAAATTATTGGTAACAGCAACTGAGTAAAATTCACCGACTGAATTATCGCCGCGCAAAATACACGATGGATATTTCCAGGTAATGGCTGAACCGGTTTCTACCTGAGTCCAGGAGATGCGTGAATTAACCCCTTTGGCC
>JAJFJI010000131.1 GCA_021774205.1 Nitrosomonas sp. | reverse complement strand
CTTCAAATTTTTCTTCCGCCGTTGCTTCATCTTCTGAACCCTCGGGTAGAATCTGTTTTCTCAGTTCTTCTTGTTCCTCCGGCGTCATCCCTTCTCCTAGAATAGTCGGTAATTCACCGATAGATGTGACTTCATCGACAGGCGTCGTTGATCCATCTGACTTGGGCTTGTTATCTGCCGTTTCATCACCACAACCCACGAGGAGTAGTAACAATAACGTAACAAATAATGAAACAATACGAATATTCATTCAGGATTTCCTCTACTCAAATTATTAGTTAATGAAAAAAAGGCAACTATTCCGCTTACCCCTATTAATCCGCCGTTTCGTCATACCATATGATCATTTGCACGTGCAAACTCACATATTGGGCCTTGAATTGACGAATTTTGGCGCATTCTGAACAGTTACTGCGATGGTCTGAATAGTTACAAAAACAGTTAAACCATATTTCATGAAGTTATGTCACGCATGCATGGCTATTGGATAGACGCCAAGTATTTTTTGAAAAATTTGAGATGCCCTTCATCTTAGTAAATAAACGGGTCTAATATAACAAATAATTTTATTACAGGTCATCGGTCTCAGCAAGTAACCTACCGGGCGCCAGCTTCCTTAAGGAGTTTTATCGATTCCGTATGCTCGTGCCTTGAAGCCAGTCCTAAAGCCGTAATACCATTTGCTGCCTCGGCGTTAACATCTGCACCGGCGGCGAGTAAAGCATAGACTGCGCCCAAATGACCATGTTGCGCGGCCAGCATCAAAGAAGTCGCGCCAATATCCATGCTCGCATTAACATCTGCATTGGCGTCAATCAATGCCTGCACAATATTTCGGAAGCCGTTCTGTGATGCCATCATCAACGCGGTCATACCGTTCTCTTGTGCCGCATTAACGTCGGCTTTGGCGGCGAGTAACAATTGCACGACCTGTTGACGGTTTTTTTCCGACGCCAACATCAAAGCAGTTATATTGTCCGCTGTTCTAGCGTTTACTTCAGCGCCGGCAGCAAGCAAGGTGTCAACAACCGCTTCGCGCCCATCCCGCGACGCCTGCATCAACATCGTGTATCCATTTTCTGCGATAACATGGACATCGGCGCCTGCTTCAAGCAAGTCTTGTACAATCTTTGCATTCCCTTTTTTTACACCCGCTATTAATGCCGCATTTAATTCTTCTTGCTCATAATCATTCGCTTTGAGCAAATCACTGACAAAAGCAGCCCTGCCCTTTCCAGCAGCAGTCACGAGATCATCATCCGCAGTACTTGCTAAAATAGTTGTTGAGAAACAAAGTAAAACTGACAGCAATATTAATGCAAGCAGGTTTCTTTTTAATAAAATCATTCCACTTCCCTCTTTTGAGTCATAAGTCTCCTAATAAAAATATAATTGTTCGGCTGCCACAACAATACCCAACCAGCACCATTATAAACTGGGGAATCGTGACGCCCGAATTTTGGTTAATCAGGTGCGCCAACTAAAGAATTCCGTTGATTAGTGTAGCAGGGATACCAGCAGGAAATTCTAAATGAAACGCAGCCAAAGGTGCCTAAAGATAAAATGTAAGAATCATAATTTATATCGTTGCAGATTATATCTAAAATAGATTGATGATTAAACAAATCAAACAAAGCAGTCAGCAATTCTCATCAGGAACAATATTTCAACTGATTCCCGAAAACAACCGAATCATGTTCTATTTATGCAGTCAACACCACTGAATCACCCATCGTTAGCTTCAACTGGGCAATATATTCTGACTACTTTCAAAAATGAAAATTGTGAGATAGCGCAATACCTCATTTTCTCTTAGTATGAGCTATGCTATCCTCTCGGTCTGAACCCAAAGTACTACAAAGTAGTAACTGTAAATACTGACTCAAGAAATATTGCCATGAAATTCCGCCAAAAAATGACGCCATGACGACCAAACACTATGACATCGTTATTATTGGTGGAGGTCCGGTCGGCATGGCGGTAACACTTGCACTTCAAGAAAGTGGCCTCTCAATTCTTTTACTGGAAGCCCGCGGTTTACCTGAGGAAGACGAAGATCCTCGGCCATTGGCTTTATCACATGGCAGCCGTCTGATACTTGAGCGATTAGGCGTATGGCCCAAATTAACTGCTAACACACCGATCACGACAATTCATATTTCCAACCGGCAAGGATTCGGACGCACAATATTGACAAAAGACGACGCCAACGTACCAGCGCTTGGATATGTGGTAAATTACCATGCTTTGTTCCAATCCATGCATGGCTTATTAAAGCACCTCAATGCAGACTATCTAGCTGGGGCAAAAGTAACAAAATTTGAGACGAGTACCAACCAGGGGCAAGTTGAATTTGAACATAACAATGAATCCAGGAAAATAACCGCAAAATTGCTGGTCTTGGCTGACGGGGGGCGCCTTACCGGGCAAATTGAAGATATTAATTATCATGTTCA
This sequence comes from Nitrosomonas sp., assembly GCA_021774205.1. GTDB lineage: Bacteria > Pseudomonadota > Gammaproteobacteria > Burkholderiales > Nitrosomonadaceae > Nitrosomonas. The sequence continues at coordinate 9,713 of JAJFJI010000131.1, read as the reverse complement.
TGAATATCAACAGTGGGCAATCGTCGCCAACATCAAAGCCAAAACCCGGCAGCAGGGTATTGCTTATGAACGTTTTACCCAGGACGGCCCGGTAGCTTTACTACCTTCAGGAGATAATTTTGCACTGGTGTGGACAGTCGATCCATCCATGGCAAAGAAAGTGCTTGAGATGGATGACGCCACTTTTCTCGCTCGATTACAAAAACATTTTGGCGACCGGGTCGGTCAATTAGTTGGTGCTGGCAAACGATCGGGTTTTCCTCTTGCGTTAAGATATGCAACACCCATTACATCTCAACGAATTGCACTGGCAGGAAATGCGGCACAAACCTTGCATCCAGTTGCCGGACAAGGATTTAATCTGGGACTGCGTGATGCGTGGGAGCTGGCTAGTGAAATTATTACATCAACCCATATGGGAACTGAAATTGGAACGCCTGCAATGCTTTCACGATATCGTCAGAAGCGTCAAATAGATAGTGGCGCAGGACGCGTATTTACCGATTCGCTGATAAAAGTCTTTTCCAATGATAGCGCCATCTTAAGAAATATCTGCGGCATGGGATTAAGTGCACTTGACTGCCTGCCGCCATTAAAGCGTTTTACTGCCCGCCGCATGATTTTTGGGGCAAGAGGTTAAGTGTTTCAAAGCCTCATCTAGCAAATGTTACACTAACTATAATAATATTTATAAGCTTGGAAGTTTTCGCCACATGCAGATAGGCCCTTATCTTCTCAAAAATAACTTGATCGTTGCGCCTATGGCAGGTGTAACAGACCGCCCCTTCCGCCAATTATGCAAAAAAATGGGTGCAGGCATGGCCGTATCGGAGATGATATCCTGCAATTCATTGCTGTGGGGCTCAGAAAAAACGCGTCGGCGCGCCAATCATGACGGCGAAGTTTCTCCCGTATCTGTCCAGATTGCAGGTGCAGATCCAGAAATGATGGCTGATGCAGCACGTTACAATGTTATGCAAGGCGCACAGATTATTGATATTAATATGGGTTGCCCGGCCAAAAAAATCTGCAATGTTATGGCTGGATCTGCGCTCATGAAAGATGAAAAACTGGTTGGAAAAATACTCGACACAGTTGTTAAAGCAGTTGATATTCCAGTTACCCTGAAAATAAGAACCGGATGGGATACGAGTTACAAAAATGCACTAGCAATCGCGCATATTGCAGAGAATGCTGGAATACAAGCCCTTGCCATACATGGCCGTACTCGCGCCTGCGCCTACAAGGGAGAAGCAGAATATGACACAATTACTGCAGTAAAAGCAGCGGTCAAGATTCCTATTATTGCCAACGGGGATATCACATCGCCTGAAAAAGCTAAACAAGTGCTAAAAAAAACCGGTGTAGATGCTGTCATGATTGGACGTGCCGCTCAGGGCAGACCATGGATATTTCGTGAAATTGAACATTACCTTGCTACCGGCAAGCAACTGATATCACCGGAAGTCATTGAAATTCATCAAATTCTTATTGAGCACTTACATGATCTCTATCATTTTTATGGAGAATATTCCGGTGTGCGTATCGCGCGCAAACATATTTCCTGGTATACCAAAGGATTGGTTGGTTCTGCGGCATTTCGTCATGCCATGAACCAATTACAAACTGTAGAGCAACAAATTTCTGCAACAAATATATTTTTCAATGAACTTGCCGGCTATGATCGGCGATTAACTTATATCCAAAGCAAGGAAGTAGCTGTATGAGTGTCATCAATGAAAATGAAATTGCATGCTGTGTGCGCAAAGCTGTCGATGGTTACCTTAATGACTTAGACGGCGAGAAACCATGCCCTATTTATAGCATGGTTATGAAAAGTGTCGAGAAACCACTGATTGAACTCGCAATGAAACACGCAAACGGAAACCAGACACTGGCTGCCGAATTACTTGGCATAAATCGCAATACCCTAAGAAATAAAATAAAACAATTTAAAATAAAATAAGGAAAAGAATGGCAATAAAACGCGCATTGATCAGCGTTTCCGATAAAACGGGAATTATCGAACTGGCGCAGGGGTTGAGTCAGTCGGGTATTGCAATACTGTCAACGGGCGGAACAGCTAAACTACTTCAGAAAGCCGGAATAACCGTTACCGAGGTTAGTAATTACACTGGCTTTCCAGAAATGTTGGATGGCCGTGTTAAAACATTACATCCGAAGATTCATGGTGGCATCCTGGCGTGCAGAGACCTGCCTGAACATATGCAGGCGCTGGAACAAGCCAACATCCCGACGATTGATCTTGTCGTCATTAACCTTTATCCGTTTAGTCAAACGATTGCTAAGCCGGATTCCAATATTGAAGATGCTATTGAAAATATAGATATTGGTGGCCCAACCCTGATTCGCGCAGCAGCAAAAAACTACCAGCATGTAACTGTTGTGACTAACCCTGAAGATTACGCGTGCTTATTAACAGAAATTAAGTCAACAAACGGCGCAATCGGATTAGAACACCGTTTCAAGCTGGCGCAAAAAGCTTTCTCACATACCGCAAGTTACGATAGCGCGATCAGTAATTACCTAACCGCCATTGACGCAAACAATCACCATCATGTTTTTCCTGACCGCCTTAATGTTAACTTTAGTATGAGGCAGGAATTACGTTATGGAGAAAACCCGCATCAAGCGGCCGCGTTTTATGGTGAACTCACCCCCCTTAAAGGGGGTATTGCAAGTTATACACAATTACAAGGCAAGGCGTTATCATTTAATAACATCGCAGATACCGATACAGCCTGGGAGTGCGTCAAGACTTTTGACAACCCAGCCTGTGTAATTGTCAAACATGCCAACCCCTGTGGGGTCGCAATAGCGGATACGCCACTCGCGGCCTATAAACTTGCCTTTACCACGGATACAACCTCCGCTTTCGGCGGCATTATCGCCTTTAACCGCACCCTGGACGGACCTACGGCTGAAGCTATTATTACACAATTTGTTGAAGTTATTGTAGCGCCAGCACTCACTGACGAAGCCAAACAAGTCCTCGCCCAGAAAGTCAATATTCGCGTATTAACGATACCGTTGAGTTCGGGCAGCAATCAGTTTGACTTTAAACGCGTAGGCGGTGGAATGCTGGCACAAACGCCAGATAATCGCAATATCACCACTAGCGAACTTAAAGTCGTCACAAAGGTGCAACCAACCCCGCAACAATTACAAGATTTTCTCTTTGCATGGCGCGTTGTCAAATTTGTCAAATCCAATGCCATTGTGTTTTGTGAAAACGGACAAACTTTAGGTATCGGTGCAGGACAAATGAGCCGCGTAGATAGCGCCCGTATTGCCACTATTAAAGCGCAACAAGCAGCACTTGCTCTGTCAAATTCAGTCGTCGCATCCGATGCGTTCTTTCCATTTCGAGATGGGCTCGATGTTGTCGTAGAAGCAGGTGCCAAGGCAATTATTCAACCCGGCGGTAGTGTTCGCGATGCTGAAGTCATTGCCGCGGCAGATGAACATGGCGTAACCATGGTATTCTCCGGTATTCGACATTTCAGACATTAATTATTAACAACTAGCAATGAAATTACTTGTAATTGGCGGTGGCGGCAGAGAACATGCGCTGGCATGGAAATTGGCGCAATCACCACGTATCGTCAAAGTTTTTGTGGCGCCGGGCAATGCTGGTACCGCACTGGAACATGGTCTGGAAAATCTCCCTATCACTGCCATTCCTGATTTAGTTGAATTTGCCAAAAAAGAGGATATTACACTTACAGTCGTAGGCCCTGAAGCGCCACTGGCTGAAGGCGTGGCAGATGCTTTTCATGCCGCTGACCTAAAAATTTTTGCGCCAACCAAACAAGCCGCACAACTCGAAATATCGAAAGATTTTTCCAAAGCTTTTATGCAACGCCACAATATTCCGACTGCTGCCCATGCCACATTTAGTGACGCATCTGAAGCACATCACTATTTGGATCAGAAAGAAGCACCCATTGTGATCAAAGCGGATGGCCTGGCTGCCGGCAAGGGCGTTATTGTCGCGATGACACCAACAGAAGCACATACTGCTGTGGATGCGATGCTGGTCAAAAAAAATATGGGTGAAGCGGGCATGAAAATCGTCATTGAAGATTTTTTGCAAGGTGAAGAAGTTAGTTTTATTGTCATGGTCGATGGCTATCAGGTATTACCACTTGCCACCAGCCAGGATTACAAACGGCTACGAGATGGTGATCAAGGACCCAACACCGGTGGAATGGGTGCTTATTCGCCGACACCGTTTATTTCGCCTGAACGTCATGGCAGGATTATGCGGGAAATCATTCACCCGGTAATCAATGGCATGCAGCAAGAAGGCGCTAGTTATACGGGCTTTCTTTATGCCGGATTAATGATTACACCGGATGATGAAATCAAGGTGCTGGAATTCAATTGCCGTTTGGGCGACCCGGAAACCCAAACCATTATGATGCGTCTGAAAAGTGATTTGTTTACATTAATTGAACAAGCGCTGAATGGATCACTGGATAATGCAGAAATCGAATGGGATCGACGCGTCGCGCTTGGCGTGATCATGGCTGCGCATGGCTATCCTGAAGTCCCTCGGAAAAATGATGTTATTCAGGGCCTAGCAAATCTAACTGCCCAGCAAATTGCGCCCGAAGATTTTCATGTGTTCCATTCAAGTACCACCCTGGGGGGCGATAATGGTAACGAAGTGTTGACGGCAGGTGGGCGTGTGCTATGTGTTACTACTTTGGGAGACAGCGTAAAAATGGCGCAACGCAATGCCTACCAGATTGCCGAACACATTCATTTTGATGGTTGCCAAATGCGCCATGATATTGGCTATCGTGGAATGACAAAAACTGGAAATCGACCCTAGTACCCCGTCAACATGATATTTTGAACGCTGTATGCGCAAATATCATGTTGACGGAGTACTCGTTATAAAAAACCAGATTCAACGGGATAACAGATATAAAACAAATTCAATTTTTGCTTACGTAACACCCCGAGAAATTTATCTGCCAAGGTCTTGTCCAGTACAAATTCAACCTGAACAGGCAATTCACCCGCTAGTTCAAAAAATGATACGTCCTGCATTTGACCATGCCGGCCAAAACCCGCAATAGACCTGAATACTGACCCCCCATTAACACCCATTCTTTGCGCCTCATTCAGCAACCACTCATAAAGTAGAACGCCATGATGACGCTGCTTTTCACTAATATAAACTTTAAGATAAACGCTGGACATATGTGATGCTAAGTAAATTGTATTTGATCGCTCAAAAAGAAGCAGATTACATGAAATAAAGACGCATATCTGTTTTTAGGATTATTGATGCAGCCATTTATATACTTGTAAACCCAAAACGGTCATTAGCAAGCAGCCACCCAAATGCAGCGTAATGATAGATAAGCCCCAAAGATATTGCCCACGCATTAGCAAAGTAACCGTTTCAATCGAAAAAGTAGAAAAAGTTGTCAATCCGCCAAGAAATCCGGTGATAATGAACAATCGCCATTCAGGTGTCAAACCTGGATGCTGCAAAAAAAAAGCAACCGAAAAACCGATTAAAAAACCACCTATAAGATTGGCAGAAAGTGTACCCAATGGCAATTCTGGCCATATGGAATTTAACCAAAGCCCAAGGCCCCAACGTAACCATGCGCCAAAGGCTGCCCCGACACCAACCGCTATAAATGCATAAAACGCCATGCTTGTGTATTATATATTCACCTAAAATTATTCAGCGCGCAATCGTAAAAGAAAATTTATATTTATGGCAAAGGTATTAACGGCTTATTCATCCGTCTTGCAAAATACAAATAAATTAAACCACTCGCAATTGCAGCATAAAAACACCAAATCGAGGCGAAGGTTTCACGATAGACAAAATATGCGACAAAAAATCCAATGGTTATAACGCTTCCTGCGATATATAAGTGCCGGTAACTCGAAAAAATAAAAGGAACGCAGGTCGCTAATAAGTACATGACGATGATAAATTGGTAGGCAGCTACATCATGTTCATAATGAATACTATGATTAATGACTTGCGCAGTCATTGGCTGACTGACCAAACCAATAAAGGTGTACGCTGCCAGACCAAGGCCGACCACACCTGTTGATGCAATTATTTTTTTTCGTGTCGCATTGATTTCTGCACTATAGACAGCGAAAGGCGCGTAAACTGGCCATATAACCCCAATAAAAATACCGTAGATATTACTTAACCAGAACTGGGCATGAAGCATATTATTAGCCAGCGATATCCACAATAAACCTTCTGTGATTTGTTGAATAGCAAATATAAGTGGAATAAACGCGACCAGAATATCTTTTTTATACCTGGTTTTTTGGATCGTGGCTGCCCCGACTATCAACAGCGTGCCGCCGACCATAAAACTTGCTTCTGCTGAAAAACACATATTGACTGTGATTATGTATGGCAAACATACTGTATTTACGTCAAAATCTATACGTTAATTTATCGACTGGTTAATATAACTGCAACACGTCAATATACACGCATCCCACAAAAAGGGCCAACTCGACACTATTTCTTTTTTACCTATCAACAAATCTTGACGTAGTCACTAACAATTAAACTAATCCATATAGAAAAGATCTAGGTGCACCAATAATCATGCCCTTCAGTTTCATCATTCTCTGGACCGATGCACTTGTCTTTGTGTTGGTGGTCATTATCGCCATTTTAGTCTGGTATATACGACGCCATGAACACTTACTGGCGCCCTGGCGTCGTGTTGGCAAAAGTGCCAGCGGAATGTCGGCGTTTACGGTATTACTTTTTTTTATCATTATCGGTCTGCTTGATAGCATCCATTTTCGGCCTGCACTCGAAAATAGATATAACAATGGCGAGCCAGTTTATAGCGCTGAAGTGCTCAGTTTATTTGATGTTATGGTTAACCCACTGCGGACCAACGTTGAAAAAACTTATTCCGCACCACTGGCGGCCTACCTTTATACAAAAGAAACAGTAGACCTACCGGATGGCAGCCAGATACGGCAATTTTCCCGCTTGAAATTTGGCGGCGCACACCTACAGCATCCTGAAACACAACGAATTGATGATATCACTTCGCGAACAAAAGCAGGTATCGGGTCAGGCCTTGTTGTCTGGGTTTTATTAGTTACATTATTAGCGCTATTTTTAGCGCGTCGCCACCAAGAAAGCTTTAAAAAGTCGTTATCTAACATTTGGCGAGGTACAACTGAGATACCGTGGAATGCGGTGCTTATGACACTTGCGATAATTCTTTCGTTACTAGGGATTATCGTCATGTTATCACCGCATTATCACGTACTGGGTACCGACAAAGTGGGCCAAGATGTCCTATACCAAGCGCTAAAGAGTATCCGTACGGCGCTAGTTATCGGTGCCATTACTACTTTAATCATGCTCCCTTTTGCATTGCTGCTTGGGATTATGGCCGGTTATTTCCGGGGGTGGGTGGATGACATTATTCAATATGTATATACCACGTTGAATTCTATCCCCAGCGTTTTGTTAATTGTCGCTACGGTACTGATGATGCAAGTATATATTGAAACGAATCCTGAACTTTTCGAAACGACTGCAGAGCGCGCTGACCTGCGTTTATTGTTTCTTTGTATCATACTGGGAATAACCAGCTGGACAGGCCTTTGCCGTTTGCTGCGCGGCGAAACACTGAAGTTGCGTGAAATGGAATACATCCAGGCAGCCCATGCTTTTGGCGTTTCACACTGGCGAATCATTAGTCGTCATATTCTGCCTAATGTTATGCATATTGTTCTAATTGCCACTGTCATGGATTTTAGTGGATTGGTTCTGGCTGAAGCAGTGCTGTCTTATGTCGGCGTTGGCGTTGATCCATCAATGATTAGTTTTGGTACCATGATCAATGCGGCACGACTAGAAATGGCGCGTGAACCGATGGTTTGGTGGGCACTGTTGGCCGCCTTTTGTTTTATGTTTACTTTGGTACTTAGCGCTAATCTTTTTGCTGACGCGGTACAACATGCATTTGACCCACGTATTCAAACCTTATCGGAAAAAACTAGCATATTGCGCCGCAACATACACAGAAAAAAAACCCCAGTCAACCCTGCCATCACAACAACGCCATCTAAAAAAATAAAGAACACCCCACCCGCATGAGTCTTCTACTGGAAATTGACAATCTTGAAACGGTAATCCATACCAGTTCAGAACTGATAAGAGCGGTCGATGGATTGACACTACAAATTAATAATGGTGAAACATTTGCCCTTGTAGGAGAATCTGGTTGCGGCAAATCCATAACAGCCCTTTCGATCATGCGTTTGCTTCCGGATACTGGTGAAATTGTTTCAGGCACAATCAAACTGGATGGAAAAGATACCTTGTTAATCCCGGAAGCTGACATGCGCAGCTTGCGAGGAAAACGTATCAGTATGATTTTCCAGGAACCAATGCTGAGTCTGAATCCGGTCATGACAGTTGCTGACCAAATTGGCGAGGTTTTGCAGCGGCATTTCAATTTAAATGGCACTGCAACTCACGATCGTATCCTCGAATTATTGAATCAGGTAGGCATACCCGATCCACTTCACCGCATGAATGAGTATCCGTTCCAATTTTCCGGCGGTATGAAACAAAGGGTAATGATTGCTATGGCACTTGCTGGGCAGCCTGAACTTCTAATAGCAGATGAACCTACTACTGCGTTGGATGTTACGATTCAGGCTCAGGTGCTCGAGCTAATGCGTGATTTGCAGCGCAATAATAATATGGCGATTATGCTTATTACACACGATCTTGGTGTTGTCGCAGAAATGGCACACCAGGTAGCCGTCATGTATGCAGGTGAAATTATTGAGACAGCACCGCGGAAAGAATTTTTTCGAAATCCTGCTCACCCTTATTCAAGAAAACTTTTCGCTTCCTTACCTGGCAAAAACAAACGCAGGCATGAGTTAGCAGTCATCAGTGGAAATGTGCCGCCATTGTCAAAAGAATTTGCGGGCTGCCGTTTTGCAGATCGCTGCGAGAATGCTTGGGAGGCGTGCCGCAAAGAAGCGCCTGATTGGCATAAATTATCTGAAAACCACACCGTGCGATGCCATCTTTTTGGTACTGATGCCGATTTAAAGTCGGCGTACGCTAAAGTGCCAAACCAAGACATATCAGCTGCACAGACGCTGACTTCAACACCAACCGCTGCCACAACACTACTACGTGTCACCAATCTCAAAATGCATTTCCCAATACGTAAAGGGCTTATGAAGCGTATCACAGGATATGTAAAAGCAGTCGATGGGGTATCGTTAGCTATCGCACAAGGCAGAACTTTAGCACTGGTTGGCGAATCGGGTTGTGGTAAAACAACCGTAGGCAAAAGTATCTTACAGTTAATAAAGCCAACAGCAGGCAGTGTTTGCTTCAATGGAAGCGAATTGGTCGGACTAAAACGCCATCAAATGCTAAAAAGACGCGCTGATTTTCAAATTATCTTTCAGGACCCGTATTCCTCGTTAAATCCACGCATGCGTATTATCGATATCATTAAAGAAGGAATAAACGCACTCAAAGTTAATGAGGGTCGTTCTCAAAAGCAAATAAGTCATCAAAGCAGCGCTGACGAAGAAAAAATAGACGCTATTTTGCAGCACGTCGGCTTACCTTCAGAAACAAAATGGCGTTACCCGCATGAATTTTCCGGTGGGCAACGGCAACGTAT
>JAJFJI010000014.1 GCA_021774205.1 Nitrosomonas sp. | reverse complement strand
TGATTTTTATCGTTCAGTAAAAGATGCGCCTGTTTAGCCAGTTGATTTGCGTTGCTTAGTAATTCCTGCCCTGAGACAGTTACCTCATCGAGCAATGAAGGCTGCATCGAGATTAAGGTGTCTTCTTCTAACGGCGCGTCTTGTTTGTTACCAATATTCAGTTGCAAGTATGCCAATCCAGTTATGCCCTGATAGCCAAGCTGTGCATAGGTGCCCTCGGTAAGTCTGACATTTTGGTCAATAGAGATATCGATCAGAATTTGATTCATGTTTTCTGAATCAAAATAAATAGCGTCAACCTTACCAATATTTACGCCTTGGTAATATACGGATGCCTGGGGGTTCAGACCAGTTACCGAGGTTTTTGAGACTACTTGGTAGTTGTTGCGTGTGATGTTGTCACCGCTAAACCATAGCGCTATCAAGGCGATACTGACACTTAGAAAGATCACAAATATGCCTGCTAGAAAGGCGTGCGCACGGTTTTCCATAATTTATCTCCTAACGATTTTTGCCAATTTGGTTTGGCTGTGTGCCGCCTTGAAAAAGCTCTGAATAAATGGATGTTGATGGTCGCAAACTTCTTTTAGGTTGCCAATTGCCACCACATGTTGATCGGCCAACACCGCGATACGGTCGGATAATGTTGATAGTGTGCTCAAATCATGCGTTACCATGATGATAGTGAATTTCATTTCGGTACGCAGCGTCAGGATCAACTCAACAAAGCTCTCACTAAGTTCGGGATCTAGGCCGGCGGTAGGTTCATCAAGAAACAATAATTCTGGATCCAACGCCAAAGCCCGGGCTAGTGCAACACGTTTAATCATGCCACCTGAAAGATCAGCAGGCATTTTGTTGGCATGTTTTGTGTCAATTGCCACCATCGCGAGCTTGAGCATGACTAGATCACGTATCATAGATTCATTCAGGGAATGGAGTTCACGCAAAGGAAATGCAACATTGTCATAGACGGACAGTGCGCTAAACAGTGCGCCGCTTTGAAACAGTACGCCTGAACGAATGCGTATGCTTTTTAGCAAATTATAATCGCAGTCAAATCTTGAGCAACCAAAAACTTTCACTGTCCCATGCACCGGCGTCTCCAGACCCAACATTTGGCGTAATAACGTTGTTTTTCCGCTACCCGAACCACCCACTAGCGCCAACACTTCACCATTGTGTACACAAAGATTTAGATCCTGGTGAACGACATTTTCCCCAAATTGTGTGTGCAATCCCTTCACTTCAATAATGCAGTCCTGGACATTATTATATTGAGTGTTTTGATCATCGCCGATTAACGTCATTGTTGCATTAAACCTAAGATCCTTAGTTGGGTGGTGTTTAGCGTGCGTTGTTGTTTCTTTTTGGCAAGGCGCAATAAGACGGTATGACGCGTTATTCCAGCGAATTGCAACGCAGTAAAAAAGAAACAACGGCGTGCTATCAGCATCATCGCGTTCCTCACCTTAAAGGTGCGTGTCATAGTGAAAAATATACGTCTTCTTTTCATGAGATGACTTATTACTGTCGCGGTCTACTGAGGATTTTAGGCTTAATGGTTTTATCAAATTAGCATCGTTTAATACGATCACATAAGCCCCACATCAGAAAATACAATGGCAAATAACGCGTCGATAATAATCACGACTGTAATTGCAGTAACCACGGAACTGGTTGTCCCTGCGCCTAAACTTTCGGTATTCGGCTTAATTCTTAAACCGAAATGACACGCTATAAGCGCAATCGTCATCCCACAAACAATCCCTTTGCCGAGACCCAGCCATAAATTAGCAATAGGAACTACATTAGGAAGCGCGCTAATAAAATATTGATAGCTAAGTCCAAGCTGTAACTGTGCCGCAAGCATTCCGCCCAACAAGGCAATGGCACTGGTCCATATGACCAATAATGGCATAGCAATACCTAATCCAATAACTTTTGGTAATACCAACCGCTGACTATGCGGGATTCCCATAACCGTTAATGCATCCAGCTCCTGAGTGACGCGCATCACTCCCAGTTGAGCGGTCATGGATGAGCCCGAACGTCCAGCGACCAGAATCGCAGCAAGCATCGGGCCAAGTTCTCGGATAATGCTTATCCCAAGAATATTGACAATAAAAATATCAGCGCCAAACATTTGCAGCTGTTGTGAGGAAAGATAGCTTAATACAATCCCAATCAGAAATCCAACCAGTGCGGTTATGCCCAATGCCTGCGCGCCAGTCCGATAGAGATTTGCGGAAATTTCTCGCCACGGAATTCGGGTTGGATGCGTGGCCAAATATTTTATGTCTAGAAGTAATTGGCCAATTAAAATAATTAAGCCGGTTAGGTGTGTCCATAATAACAAAGCGCGGCTTCCCAGTGCCGTTAATGGCCACCATAAATCATGTCGCGTCGGCTTAGGTAGCGCTGGTAATTTATTTACCCGTTTAAATATATTTTCTTGGTCTGGCCGTAGGATTAAGTATTCAGGACGCTTTTTATTCCATGCTTGCCATAAAAGAACAACACCCGTGGTATCTATTTGTTCAATTTCGGTTAAATCCCAGTAAAGCTCTTTTTTCTGTGCGTAAGCAGAAAACTCAGCAGTTAAAGTGGGTAGATGCTGTTCTAAGGTAGTTAATGTATATGCGCCGATGAGTATCAGGCGCGATAGTCCATTCTCACTAGCAAGTCGATAAAAGGCGCTGGAAGAGGGGGGGTGATAAATTGCCGACATCAAAATTTTTCAGATGATTTCTTGCGCGTATATTTCACAAATCAATGGGAAGCAAACGAAAAAACGATACCCGTAACGTGTGCGGCAAGATTAATTGAAGCTCAGGAATTTTCAATTGGTGGAAAAACTATTCTGCCTGGGCAATACTCGTACGTGCCAGCGCCGGACTGGTTGCAAGGTAGCGTTTAATACCAGTAAGCATCGCTTTTGCCATTTTGTTCTGAAAACTATTTGTTTTTAGTTTCTTTTCGTCATCTGGGTTGGAAAGGAAAGCTGTTTCAACCAGTATTGATGGGATATCGGGCGATTTAAGTACCGCAAATGGTGCGCGTTCAACTTGCTTTTTATGCAAGCGATTAATGCTGCCTATTTCGTTAAGAACATGCTGGGCAAGCGCGGTGCTGTCGTTTATGGTTGCGTTTAATGATAAATCTATCAGTATTTCTTTAATATCTGAAGATTTTGATACCAGATCAATACCACCCATCAGGTTGCTATCAACACTGTTTTCATTCTTTGCCAGCCAGCTGGCCATAGTAGAAGTAGCGCCTCCCTGAGATAAAGTGTAAACAGAAGAACCGCGCGCACTTTTTCTTTTAGCCGCATCTGCGTGAACCGATACAAATAAATCTGCATTTAAGCGGCGTGCCTTGGCGCGACGCATGGGTAACGACAGATAGTAATCGCCATCGCGCGTAAGGACTGCGCGCATGTTTGGTTCTTGATTAATTTTAGCTTTAAGCTTTTTTGAAATCGCCAGCGTAATGTCTTTTTCGTGCGCGCCATTGGGTCCTGGAGCGCCAGGATCTTTGCCACCGTGACCGGCGTCAATGGCAACGATAATGATGCGCGTTGGATGGGGCTTGGCACGTTGGGCGGCACGAAAAATTTTGTGTTGTATTGGTGCTGCTGAATCATCAGTAGATTCTAGGGCTGGTTTTCTTTTAGTGAGGGACGAAACGAGTTTGTCTAGTTCATCATGCGGGCCTAGTTCAGCAGCTTTATCCGCCGCATAAATATCCACGACCAGCCGATGGCCAAACTCATGCGTTGGATCAATCGTAAATGCGCGTGGTACCACGTCTGCCTTAAGATCAAATACCAGCCGCAAAATATGCGGTTTAAAGCGACCAATACGTATCGCCTTGACAAACGGATCAGATGCTTTGATTTCGTTCGGCAAATTTTTAAGTGAAGATGTTAAGGCGGTATTTTCCAGATCGATGACAACACGACCTGGGTTATCCAACATAATGAGCGAATATTGAATGGGTATGTCTGATTCCAGGGTAAAGCGTGTGTAATCAGGTGTTGACCCGATACGAGCCGCACTAACCATCGTTTCAGCTTGTACAGATTGACTGACTAAAGAAAGCAACAATAGTGCTGCTAACAATAAAGGAAGAAAAGATAATGTGCAGAATGGACGATGGGCGCGTATTGCCATGGTCAGAGATTTTGTGTTTCTTGCCAATGTGTTAGACATCGTTTTCCCGCTTCCGTGCCTGCATGAATTTCAATGTTGCGGCCGGGTTCACTGAAATAAATAAAAATCTGCAAATCCGCAATAGGTAAAAAATTGCCAGCTTTCTCCGGCCATTCCACCAAACAAATTGAATCTGCATTGAAGTATTCGCGAAAGCCTGCATCTTCCCATTCGCTTGGGTCATTGAAACGATAGAAATCAAAGTGATAACAGTATAGCTTAGAAATTTTATAGAGTTCAACTAAATTATATGTAGGACTTTTGACGACATGTTTATAACCCAGTCCACGCAAAATACCACGTGTTAGGGTTGTTTTACCAGCACCAAGATCCCCGTGTAGATAGATAATCAAGTCGGCATGCAAAATGGCTGCAAACGCGGTACCGAAAGAAAGCGTGGTTGCTTCATCCGCTAGATGGCGTGTTAATTGCTGAATCATGATAAAGTCGGCTTAATGAAAATAATGGAAGAAAATGCTGTTACTGATTTAACCTCGGATTATGTTGCGCTCGCCAGTGTAATTAAGGCCTGGAGTAGAGAGCTTGGGTTTCAGGACATTCGTATTGCAGACGCCAATGCTGAAATGTCGCATATCCAGTCCGGCTTGTCTGAATGGCT
>JAJFJI010000130.1 GCA_021774205.1 Nitrosomonas sp. | reverse complement strand
TTATATTGATACCCTAGTTCAGAACACATTCATAGCAATCAAACCTACAAACGTTTCCTACACCTTGTTTGAATAAACTAATAGGTGATATTTACCATTGACGTCAAATAAGTAAAAGCTGCAAGAATGACCCATGCAAATGCAAATGCAAATGCAAAACAACTAAAGAAATTTGACGTATGGTCCGCAATAATAAATACCTACTGATTTAGCTGAATACATCTAACCCGCTCTAGAACGCTAGAGCGGGTTTTTTATTGTCCACTATACCATCTAACCACCTATCACTTGATTCCAACCCGTTGCCGCAAAAAAAACAGACTAGAAAAACAAATGCCACCTAAATAATCCGAACCAATAGCCGATAAATTAGCTAGTCAAAACATAAGACAGAGCACTGGAATCTAATGGTAGAGTTCAACACATCAAGAAAAAAACGTGGCTACGCATTGCTGGCAAATTTCTCAGGAGGCTTTGCAGTCGGCTGGAGAATGGCCGTTCGCGAGACATTCCGCGAGGCGCTCGACATTAAACAAATCCCGCGGCGTGTCAATGGCAATACGGAAATGTTATGGACACAAGGCAATCTATATGATTTTCAAGTGGGTGATACCTTCTATGATTCGCAGCTCGCTTGCACAGATTGGACCCGCGGGCTAAAAGAATTGAAACTGTCGGTTCAGATTCAAAGCGCTTCCACATCGGGCTGTATAACTTGCGAAATCGTGGAAACAGTTGCCAAGAAAATCCAAGTATTAGTTAAAAAGGGAAAATCGAGCCCCAAAAAAAAGTTTCTAGATAGGATTCAAATTAAACGACAACGGTTAAATCACGGGTTAGTAAGGTTCCTGGTTTACCGACCCAATGCTGACCGCAGCGCCGTCGAAATGGAAGAGATCATCGAATGCACTCAGGATGATTTCGTTGCTTTTCTCCAAACAGGTCTTGTCCGTACTAAAGATAATCAACTGATTAATCTTTTCGCAGAGCCCGAAAACAGGGGTTTAATCTAATATATTCTTTTTCAAGCCGGTGTAATCATAAGCGCTATTCACGGTCAATTGAAGGGAACAGTTTACTTGCTAATATAGGTTGATCTACCATTGACAGAAAAGTGATAGCTGTACAACTGAGCTGTGCAAATGCAAGCCAACTAAATCAGGTGGAAAAAAATGAGAAAATGAACGCAAAAGAAACACATTTGAATTTGTTTACATTCAGGTAACTTGTGATTAATATAATAGCAAATAATAAAAAGAACTTTGTATAATGAGTAATGTTACTATTATTTTCTAATTAAACAATTTTTTGCTTGCTTTTCAACCTTTTAATAAATTCGTTGTCAAATAAAATGAATATAACTTTTAATATCCTTTTTGTTACTTTGTGGGTAATATCGCAGAAAAAAAGAAGAATTATTTTAAGTTATATAAAGTCTTGACAACTATGAATCAATCATATAAATATTTTCAAAATTGCTGTATAACTGTCGATAACAATTTTATTGTTAGTGGAATTTCCAAAAAGGAGTTAATTAAAATGAATTATGATGATCTACCATCGCCTTGATTATAGAAATAATTCTATGAAAAATATCTTATAACCCCGTAGTCAAAATACGGGGTTTTTTTATATGATTAAGTCCTTGAAATTTTCATCTTCCCACAGATTTTCCAAGTCTTTTTCTGATGGCGCTTTAATTTTGTAAGAAGGATCAGCGGTTATAGCTTTAATTAGATACTGTATGCTTTTGTCTTTGTTATTATCCAAGCAATAGTAACAGGCTACATTAAAATATCTGCTTGGAAGTTTATCTTTTAAATCATTTATCAACGATTCGTCATAAGAATCATATGCTTTTCTGTTTTCCTCAAATTTCTGTATATAGTCAATTGTCTTTATCATTGCAGTTACAGCATTTCTTATTGCATCATTAAGCATATTCATGCGTTTACAAATATATGCCTTCATACTGTAAGCCCATGTCTCTACAGTTATATTACCTGCCCCTTTGGCGCTAAAAGTTACCTGATCTAAATTTTTTAAAGCCATCTGCAAGCAATTTAACTTTAATTTTTCATCTTCTTCTCTATCGGTAGGACTATTAGTTAAGTTGGCGGCTACTTGCCATTCATGCATAGCATTTGTAGTAAATATCATACATCGCGATGCTTCGCTGATTATTTTATGTTGCTTATTAATCTCTACATGTAGATCGTCAATTTGTTTTTTTACTGCTGCGTTAATTTTATTCTTAGTGGCTCTCATGGAACGAAAGCCAAATACACCTAGCGTACCCGCTATTATTGCTATAAATATGCTAATCATAGATATAATTTTCAGCATAAGATCAACACTGTTCTCAGCTGTGTGTATTGCAGCGTTTGCAACGGTTGCTACGCCCAGCAAATAATCTGAATTTTTATTCTCTGTAACCTCCGGATTTGCTGTTATTTGTGTAGTAGTTCCACTCTCTATTGAGGATGGCGCCGCAGGTCCTTTACTAGCCACAGGTAAAGACAAGAATAATGTTGCAAATAAAAACACAGGTAAAACATATAATCTAACAAAAGCTTTCATTATGTGATTCTCCATACACGAAATCGTCAAAGAGACATGCAATTCTATTGAGTTACAAATCACGCCACACCAACCCGCAAAGGCTGGTTTTTTATTGCCCTGCCCTAACAACCGCCCTGCACTCGCAGGTTTTTTTCGCCTTGAGTATCAAAGATTCAGAGGTTCTATGTATCCTTATTACGGGATTCTTTATCTAACTTTTTCATTGCTCTATTTGTGGATTTAATCTGCTTCTTGACAGAAGAAATATTACCCTCAAGAGGTAAATCTTCCGGAGAAGCCCCAGAGGATCTCTCCATAATGTCCCTAACTTCGCTGCCGACTTCTCTTGCAGTCACAGAGGATTGATTTAATCCCGTGACATTATTTTTCTTCATTCTCTCGGCTGTTTGAGTCACTCTAAATGTATTAGCTGCTAGTTCTGTAATACCCATAAAATCATAGAGAGTTTTGCCGCTTTCAGCCCCTTTATAATTCTGGAGCTGTTTAAGTGACATGTTATACATCCCACGAAAACCAGCATCTTTAAAGATGCCATATTGCCCTGATTGAATACCAGCTGATTTTGCCGCACCACCTAGATGTTTCTCAGCATCAGTTAGCTTTACCCGCTCTTCTATGCGGTTTATACCTTCTTCAGACAGTTTTTCTTCTAATAAGCTTTCAGCAATCGCAGCAAGGGCAATTTGCGCTTTAATCACTTCAGGTTTTTTGCTGTCCGCCTGCATGGCAATTAGAAAACATGCAAACCGGGTAAGTTTATAAGACTTTGAACCGTCCTCACGTGTCGTCGGTATAAAAATATCCTCAGTTTCTATACCAAGACTTAAGCAATTACTCATTGATTTCTGGATAACGGATTTGAATGACACCCAGTTTTCATACCCGAGCATATCCATGAATTCGGTTGCTTCCCAGTACCGCTGCCCGTTTTCTTTCGCAGAGTCTTCAAACTGCTGCAGGTCAAATATATTCATAGCTAGTATTTTATCACGCCAGCATCCTCTATTTTTGCATTTAAGACGGACGTAATAACGGCTTTTTTTCGCCTTGAGTTTGTGGTTTGATGGAGAACTAAAGAGGTAAGGTTTTTATCTATTCTTCCGGGTTAAATGCTAAAGTGTATTGGCTCAGACGCGATCTGACATTTTGGGACTCAAAGCACGCTCAAATCGTACAGTCGGCTTACGGCCCAGGCTGTGTGAAAATTCTTTGTTAAAATTTCTTGTGGTAAGCACGGACTAGATTTATTACTTTTTTGTGTGAAAAATGGTAAATACAAACAGATATTTGAGCTGTTTTTCACAAGCTGTGGGAATTAATTTTATTTCGATCTAAATTTTCGAGTTTTCACACAGCCTGGGCCGATAGCCGCCCTTCTCTGCAACATTAACACCAGCTACCGCTTCCGACCCATCGCTGTCATTTAAGAGTGAAGGCAGACCGTCCGTTATACATCCAAAATCGGCCACTCGATCATGAGTAATTTACATCATACTTAATTTGGATAAAGTCATTTGGAAAAGCTGACGCGTCTGCATTTTCAAGATTGATCAAACTATTGATTTTACCAAAAAGAGGGACTCCCTCACCCAAAAGTACGGGAACTTTAGTAATTATCATTTCGTTAATGAGCTGAAGGTTGAGAAAAGATGTGATAGTTGAACCGCCATCAATATAAGCATGCTTGAATCCCTTCCTCTCCAGATCACTGACTAAATCTCGAATGTTTCCAGAGTACATCTCAACCTTGCCTTGTAGATTTTCTGGTGGCTCCTTAATTGAATTACTTAACGCAACAATATGAATATCGCCGTAAACCCATTGCTCGGGAGTTAAATTCATGCTGGAAATAATTTCCATGCACTTACGACCCATAATCATGCAATCTACGGAATTCATAAATGACTTAAACCCCATATCTTCAGAGCCCATATCAGCTTCCAAGTTTCCTGCCGTATGAAGCCAGTCAACACCTCCATCAGACGTTGCTATATATCCATCGGCGCTTGTTGCAATATACACAGAGCATTTCATAGTTTTTTCTTCTTGATCGGTGGATATTTTGTTAGGTCATCAGAGAATTTGTAGTGTATGAGTGAAGCAAAGCGTAGTCAATGTCGTCTTTGTCAGGAATACACGCGATAGCTGACGTTTAGAACAAGTAGCTCGAACGGCAAGTAATGGCCCAGACTGTGTGAAAACTCTTTGTTAAAATTTCTTGTGGTAAGCAGGGACTAGATTTATTACTTTTTTGTGTGAAAAATGGAAAATACAAGCAGATATTTGAGCTGTTTTTCACAAGCTGTGGGAATTAATTTTATTTCGATCTAAATTTTCGAGTTTTCACACAGCCTGGGCCGAAAACCGACTGTCAGGCCATATCTAAATAAATTCAGCGCAGTGCCAGATAAGATCTGAACTAATACAACTTATATGGTGGCTGGGAGGGCTAGGCGTTTCTGATACTGCAATCTGATCTCCTAGCCTCCTAACCACCTGTCCCCAACCTGCATTCGCGGGTTTTTTTTCGCCTTGAGTTTGTGGTGTGGTGGAGAGTTACAAGAAAATATCACAACCAACTACAAGTTTTGCTTGACTATATACAAGTTTAGCTTGTAGCATACACACACCAACCAAAATAACCCACAAAACCCAAGGAGACCAGATGAGCAGATACCAAATCACAATAGCGACAGCAAACAAGCCCAGCTACAAGTACATTGCAATCGGCTTTCAGTCGTCTGCTGAAGCTCTCTTGAATGCAATGAAGGTGCTGCAAGGTGATGTGCCAAGGTTGATGAGGGTGGAGGTGGTGAAGTGACAACGAATTTACAAGTATCAACCACAGCAGACAGAGACTGGGTTGACCTAAAAGTTTTAGTCAAACGTTATCTCAACGAAGCAGGCCCAGACGGCGCGACAGACATTATGCACTTAATCAAAGAGTGGCTTAATGACGCAGCAATAAGCCTGCCAGGTGACGATGAGAAAGAGGAAGCGTTTAACGATTACTCAACTGCTGTTGATGTTATGGAAGCCTGCATGACAGCAATGGAATTGAAATATGGGCTTGAGAATTACGAGACAGCCTATCAGCAACGTGTTGATGCTCTATCGCTATTCAAGTTTTTCGCTAACAAGATAAAGGCATGACCATGATGTGGAAACCAGCATACAGACTCTGTATCAGAGAAGCTGACGACGAGATCATATTTGTCGACGTTGTCAATTGCTACTTTGAAAACAGTAGAGACAAAATGAGCGAAGTCACAAAAAACACAGAAAGTTTTGTTGAATGGATCAGCGACTGGAAAGAGCTTGATGGACAACATGACGCATAACAACGTAACAATCCGCGCCAGCTCATTAGGCGGCCTCTTCGACTGCCCTGCCAGATGGGAAGCCATACACATTGAAAATAGACGTATGCCGTCTAGTGGCAAGGCGGTATTAGGGCAAGCAGTACATGCCAGTACAGCGGCATATGATCAAAGCTCAATTGACGGCATTGGTCTATCTATAGACGACACAGCAGCCGCAGCGGTGGACACCATATTTAAACGTGAGGACGATGTTGATTGGAGCGATACAAACCAATCAGATGCAGAAAAAATTGCACTGTCGTTGCATGACAAATATTGCAAGCAGGTCGCGCCAAAACAAGAATATCTAGCGGTAGAGGTCGAATGTGAAAACCTGGAGATATCTGACATAGGAATCACGCTAACAGGCACAACAGACCGCATAAAAACGCATGGCGGGCAAAACTCAATCGTTGACATTAAAACCGGCAAAACTGTTGTTGCGGTTGATGGATCGGTTAAGACACATGGGCATGCATATCAATTGGGTGTTTATGAATTACTGGCAAAACATGCAACCGGTTTGGACATAACTGCACCTGCGCAAATTATTGGGCTGAATACAGCTAAAACAGAAAACTCTCAACGTATTGGATCGGGTGAAGTTGTTGGCGCCATGGAAACGTTGCTTGGTGATCAAGATACGCCTGGTGTTCTACAGCAGGCAGCAGATGTCATTCATTCAGGTTTGTTCTTCGGCAATCCTCGCAGCATGCTTTGCGGTAAAAAATACTGCCCTATCTTTAATCAATGCAAGTTTAGGAGATAACCATGACAACCAAAACAACACTGGCAACAATGCGACATCAGCCGACTGAAAAATACAATGTCGGACTGACTGACTCACAAGGATTTGAATTGGCACAGCGCGCAGCAAAACTACTGGCAAGTTCTGATCTGGTCCCAAAGCAATATCATGGGAACATACCAAATTGCGTTATTGCACTGAATATGGCCGCCAGGGTTGGCGCTGACCCCTTGATGATAATGCAAAATTTAATCGTGATACATGGCCGCCCTACTTGGTCAAGTCAATTCTTAATCGCAACCGTCAACACATGCGGCAGATTCTCAGCGCTACGTTATGAATTTTTTGGTGAGAAAGACACTGATTCATGGGGCTGCCGCGCCTGGGCGGTTGAGAAAGAAACCAATGAAAAATTGGTTGGCACTGACATCACCATAGGCATAGCAAAAAAAGAAGGCTGGTATAGCAAGACTGGCAGCAAATGGCAGTCGATACCACAGCAAATGCTCATGTATCGCGCTGGCGGGTGGTGGTGCCG
Organism: Nitrosomonas sp.; assembly: GCA_021774205.1. Taxonomy (GTDB): domain Bacteria; phylum Pseudomonadota; class Gammaproteobacteria; order Burkholderiales; family Nitrosomonadaceae; genus Nitrosomonas. The sequence continues at coordinate 8,533 of JAJFJI010000130.1, read as the reverse complement.
CGCATATGCGCCTGAATTGTCGATGGGGCTGCATACAGCCGAAGAAATCAGAGACGTTATTGACATTGACTCTGAAGGCAATATCAACAGTACAACCACCGAAACACTTCGTGCCGAGATTAAAACGGTGAATGAAGAAACCGGCGAAATCCAAGAAACGCCAATCGCTGAGGAGCAAGAGGCGATTAAGAAAGATGAGGTTGAGGAGTCAGGCAAATAATGATCAACCAAGCCATTAAAACCGACCTAACATCTTGGAAAATCTGCCTTGGCTTGGCGCCTGCGCCACAAAATATATTAGACCAGGTTGAAGTGAAAAAGGTTTGTGAGCCTGAGAAATGCAGAAAAAAAACATTTCATCTGTTACCAAAACAGCGCATGAAGGCGAAAGAATTTATGGCGCCAATGGTTAGAAAAGGAGCCTATGCGGTGGAGATTTACACACACCTTATTAACTCTGGTTTGATATCTGACGATACCGGAAACGTTGCCAGTTTCTCATTAGTAAAGTTAATCATACGTGACGCTAAAACTGAGCTTGGAATACCAAAATACAGTGAAGCAACCAGCAAGGTAGTAGAGCTATATAAAAAAGGATTAAGAGTAAACGAAATCAGGGACAAGTTAGGACTTAGCAGGCACCACGTAACGAATATAAATGAGAGATTTTAAAGGCTATAAAGCGCCAAACAATTCGGACAAAATATGGATTTGCTGCACAGGTATTGTTTTAGTTTTAGCACTTCTCGGTTTTATGGGTGAGAAAGACAGAGAGCACATGCGAGAAATGGCTGCACAGCAATGCAATAGTGCCGGGCACTAGCAGCGATGATTTTTTACGGCGCAATTTTGCGCCGTCAAATTAGCAGGAGAAGGACAATGGAATTAGTCGAAGTCAAAAATCACGAAATATTTTGTGATAGTTGGATGGTCGCTAGAAAGTTTGGAATAAAACATGCAACTGTTGTTAGAACTGTAGAAAGAATTCTGCCTAAATTAGGAGATTTTAGGGTTACCAATGGTGACCCTAATTCTGCCAATTTTCATCCTAAATTTAAAACAGAATTACGTCATTACCGAAGCAAAAATTATCAAGCGTACCTGATGAACCGAGATTTCTTCGTTTTAACCATGATGCGCTTTGACACAAAATCAGCTAGAAAATGGCAAGGTCAATTCTTGGCAGCGTTCAATAAGATGGAATCTACCTTACTCAAAGTCAAAACCAATAAATCAGATATCGAATGGACATCACAACGATTGATAGGCAAGACAGCAAGACAAGAAGAAGCTAACGCAATCAAGTTATTTGTCGAATACGCGACCAAGCAAGGAAGCGAGTCTGCGCAGTTCTATTTCAAACACATCACCAACGCATCATATAAAGCGTTGGGGTTCATGACGCAGAAGTATCCAAAGTTACGCGACGAAATGAACATCTATGAACTTAGTCAATTACTACTGGCTGAACGGTTAGTTAGCGTCAAATTGATTGAATACATAGAAATGAATCGTCACTACAAAGATATTTATATATCTATTCGTGACGACCTGATCGCTTTCGCTAATGCTGTGAGATTGCCAAGCAGAAGGGAAATTGCACATAGATGACCATCTTCCTAACCCCAGAAGACGTAGCATACCTAACCGGCAAGAAAAAGAAATCTTGCCAGGTTGACCAGTTGCGTGAGATGGGCATACCATTCTATATCAATGCAGCCGGCCGGCCTGTTGTGACTAAATCTGCATTGGAAGATAAGAAGATAGAAAAACTCGACACAGAATGGAAGCCAGCGGTTTTAGGTCAATGATGCCATGGGCAGGAAGCGTACTATACATAAAAATTTACCAAAGCGCATGCGCATCAAAGAGCGGTGCGGCAAGGTATATTATTACTACGACACAGGCGGCAAACCGCGCCGAGAATTACCGCTTGGCTGTGACTACGCCTTAGCAGTTAAGAAATGGTCTGAACTTGAGATTGATGCAAAACCTCGACATGCTGAGATAATCACATTTAGATACGCCGCTGAACGATACATAAAAGAAGTCTTGCCAACCAAAGCACCAGCAACGCAAAAAGACAATCTCCGTGAGCTAGGTATGCTTTATAAATTCTTTGACAACCCGCCAGCACCGATCGAAAAGATAAAGCCTATCAACATTCGACAATATCTCGATTGGCGTGGAACGATCCGGGCGAACCGTGAAAAAGCGCTGTTTAGCCATATCTGGAACAAAGCCCGCGAATGGGGGTATACCGACCTGGAAAACCCATGCAAAGGTATCACAGGCAAGAAAGAACAGGGTCGTAAGAGTGTTTACATTGAGGACGACACGTATGACGCCGTATATTGCGCTGCAAGCATCCCACTGCAAGACGCCATGTCATTGGCTTACCTGACAGGACAAAGACCGTCAGACGTTTTAAAAATGAGCGAGACGGATATAAAAGACAATACGTTAACTGTTACACAGAATAAAACAAACAAACGGCTGAGGATCAGCATAGAAGGTGAACTTTTAGCACTAATCAATAAGATTATGACACGCAAAGCGGTTTATAAAGTCCGGTGCTTGGCATTGATAGTTAATGAGTCTGGCCAACCTATGACACTCAGAGCATTGCAAGGACATTTTCAACGCGCGCGCGAATCGGTTGGCATCGATCCAGCAGCGTTCCAATTTCGTGATTTGCGCGGTAAAGCTGGCACCGATAAGACGGAATCAAGTGGCGATATTCGGCAGGCACAGAAGCAGTTAGGACACTCAAATATTGCCACTACTGAGATTTACGTGCGCAATAGAAAAGGTAATAAAGTTACCCCTACAAAATAGAGGTAACTAATTGATATTTTTTTCACAAGAGCATATTTCAAAACTTACCAAGACAACAAATAAATCAGCGCAAATTTCCTGGTTAAAGGAAAATAATTATAGATTTATTGTTAATGGCGCAGGTAATCCAGTGGTTTTCAGGAATCAGGTATCAGGCACAAGCAATAAAAATGACGGGCTATTAAGTAGAGAAACAATTGCACGCAAATCAATACCGATAAAGCCTATATGCGGTGTGTATTTTTTAGTATGTGGCTCAGAGATTATGTATGTTGGCAAGTCGATCAATCTACTTGAAAGAATAGGCAATCATCTTCGTAACGCAGACATGCATTTCGATTCCTATTATTACGTAAAAGAAAAGCCTGAGAATCTAGGTATTTTAGAGCAAGCATATATTAACGAACTCTCTCCAAGAATGAATAAATTAGTTTCGTCCAAAATGAAAAAACTGACTCTAAATGGCTCGGAAATTCAAGGTTAAAGCAGACCAACTTAGTTTTTGCAGACCAATATAAAAAATACAAAAATACTGGAACCCGCATGAACACTGGTACCGGGAGGGGGAATCGAACCCCCATGATGTCACCATCGCGGGATTTTGAATCCCGTGCGTCTACCAATTCCGCCATCCCGGCAAGCTATCTTTATTGCGTTTTTTCTCGTACAACGCATCAGACAGAATGTGCAATTATCACTGAAATCCCACAGCACAGCAAGCTATGTGGGCGAATACTCATTACATTAGTATAATGCACCCGATGAAAACCCGGGATTTTGATTTTTACCTGCCACCTGAGCTAATCGCACAGCTTCCAGCAATACAGCGCGCTAACAGTCAAATGCTGTGCCTTGATGGCACAAATAGCGAGTTAGCAGATATGATGTTTGCCGATTTGCCAAATTATTTACGAGCAGACGACGTGGTCGTTCTTAATGACACCCGCGTTATCAAAGCACGGTTATTTGGTAAAAAAAGTAGTGGCGGCAAAGTTGAAGTCATGGTGGAGCGAGTGCTGGATAATCAGCATGTGCTTGCCGTTATCCGCGCCAGTCATGCGCCAAAGCCCGGCACTAAATTGTTACTTGCTAACGCCATTCCAGTAACTATCTTGGCACATGAGCAATCATTTTATACGTTATTATTTGAACATAAAAAAACCGTCAGCGAATTATTGGACCAGTTTGGTCACTTGCCCCTTCCACCCTATATCTCGCGCTCGGCAACACCGGTTGATGAAGCACGATACCAGACAATTTTTGCTAAAAATACCGGTGCGGTAGCTGCACCTACTGCTGGACTGCATTTCGATGAACAAATGTTAACAAAACTACAGGAAATAGATGTTGTTACCGCCTGTGTCACGCTACATGTAGGCGCTGGCACATTTCTACCGGTACGTACAGAAAATATTCATGATCATAGGATGCACAGTGAGTCCTTTTATATTTCTGATGAAACCGTGAACGCTATCAAACATTGCAAGGCCAAAGGTGGACGTATCCTTGCCGTTGGCACGACATCATTGCGCGCTTTGGAAGCATCCGCTGCAAAAAATAATGGTGAATTATTGCCAGGTCACGGCGAAACCAAACTTTTTATTACCCCAGGGTATCAATTCCATGTGATTGATCGACTACTAACAAATTTCCATTTACCACAATCTACCTTATTGATGCTGGTTTCCGCTTTTGGTGGGATGGAAAATATCCGGCGTGCTTATCAACATGCGATCACGCAGCGTTATCGATTTTTCAGTTATGGGGACGCCATGCTGATCGAGAAAAAAACATGAAATTTCAATTACACTGCAATGATAATCTGGCGCGTCGCGGCACACTGACACTGGCCCATGGCGTTGTAGAAACCCCTGCTTTTATGCCAGTCGGCACCTATGGCGCAGTCAAAACTATGTCTCCAGCTGCGTTGCATGAAATTAATGCACAAATCGTTCTTGGAAATACTTTTCATCTTTGGTTACGGCCTGGCTTAGAAGTCATTGAGGCACATGGCGGATTACATCAGTTCATGGGTTGGCACAAACCGATCTTAACCGATTCCGGCGGTTTCCAAGTATTCAGCTTGGGAAAGTTACGTAAAATTACTGAGCAAGGCGTAAAATTCAAATCACCCATCAACGGCGATACCTGTTTTCTGACACCTGAAATTTGCATGCAAATTCAACAATCACTCAATTCAGATATTGTGATGATTTTCGACGAGTGCACGCCTTATCCAGCAGATGAATTAACTGCGCGCGAATCCATGGAATTAAGTCTGCGCTGGGCAAAACGCTCGAAACAAGCACATGCGGATAATCCCAATGCATTATTCGGCATCGTTCAGGGTGGCATGCACGAAAAATTGCGCAATCAATCGCTAGCAGGGCTACAGACGATTGGTTTTGACGGTTACGCGGTGGGTGGACTATCAGTGGGAGAACCCAAGGATGACTTGCAACGTATCCTAAAACATACGGCCGCCCTGTTACCAACTGACAAACCCCGCTATCTAATGGGTGTTGGCACACCAGCGGATATTATTCATGCCGTAGCGCAAGGTATTGACATGTTTGACTGTGTTTTGCCCACCCGAAATGCGAGAAATGGCTGGTTGTACACACGAAATGGTATTATTAAATTACGTAACAGCCGGTACCGTTTGGACACAACACCGCCCGATAAACAATGTAATTGCTATACCTGCCGCCATTTCACATGCGCTTATCTGCACCACTTACAGCGAACCAATGAAATCCTTGGCGCGCAACTGAACACAATTCACAATCTCCATTACTACCAGCAATTAATGACAGAAATTCGCGCCGCCATCGAAACCGGGCAATTTGAAAAATATGCAAGAGAATTTCAGGCATAACCATGCATCATGCTAAAATATTGAATTTTTACTGACCTAGGAGAAATAATATTATGTTGATTAGTGAAGCTTTCGCACAAGCTGCGGCTCCGGCCCAATCAGAAGGTGGAAGCCTGATGTCGCTATTACCGTTAATCGGGATTTTCGTAATCTTTTACTTACTGTTAATTCGTCCTCAATCCAGACGCGCGAAAGAACACAAGCAAATGGTTGAAGCGCTACAAAGAGGCGACGAGATTATCACCAGCGGTGGCGAACTGGGCTTAATTCTCAACGTCAGTGATAGCTATGTCATCGTTGAAATCGCTCCAAATGTTGAAGTAACGTTACTTAAAACGGCAGTTCAGACTTTGCTGCCCAAAGGAACGCTGAAAAATATTGCGCCGCCCAAGAGTGGTAAACAACAAAAAAGCAGCAAGGCACTAAAGAGTAGCGAAGAGGAAGACAAACAAACACAAGAAGCTAACGATAAATCTGAAAATAATGATAGCGATGCTTCGAAAAATAGCGAAAAAGCTAACTGATCTCAGACTTGCTATTACCGTATTACACTTACCATTACTCTTTATTTCACCTCTTTTTAACGAATTAAATCCATGAACCGCTACCCGCTTTGGAAATATCTGATTATTGCGGTTTCACTACTGCTTGGACTGCTCTATACCCTGCCTAATTTTTATGGTGAATCACCAGCTGTACAGATTTCACCGTTACGGACGGCGGCAAACGTCGATACCGGACTCCTACATAAAGTCGAAAGCGCGCTAAAACAAGCTGATCTTGTCAGTAGCGGGATATTCCTTGATGAAGGAAGTATCAAGGTACGTTTTGAAAATACTGACGTACAGATCAAAGCTAGGGATATCCTGCAAACATTGCTTGGCGATGATTTTATCGTCGCACTCAATCTGTTGCCCAATTCTCCCCAATGGTTAACAAGTGTTGGCGCATTGCCAATGTATCTGGGACTTGACCTGAGAGGCGGCGTGCATTTTATGCTGCAGGTGGATATGGACGGCGCAATTTCTAAATCACTTGACCAGTATAGCTCTGATATACGCAGCAGTCTGCGCGAAAAGAGGATCCCGTATGCCGGACTAGAGCGTGAAGGTGCGCAACTTACGCTCAAGTTCCGCGATATTGAATCACGTACTAAGGCGGAAGCTGAGCTTAAAGAAAATTTCCCTGATTTAACCTTGCGCACAGAAAAAATTGGCACAAACTTCAACTTCATTACAACGATTAATCAAGAAGCGCAAGCGGAAATGAAAGAGTCTGCCGTACAGCAGAACATTACAACGCTGCGCAATCGTGTCAATGAACTCGGCGTGGCCGAACCAATCATTCAAAAAGCGGGAGCTGACCGCGTCATTGTGCAATTACCTGGGGTACAGGATACAGCTAAAGCAAAGGATATCCTGGGGCGTACCGCAACCCTGGAAATACGTATGGTTGACGACGAACGTGATCTTGATGCCGCGCTACGTGGCCAGGTTCCATTTGGCACTGAACTCTATGAAGAACGTGGCGGTGGCCCGCTGCTAGTAAGAAAGCAGGTGTTGCTGACCGGTGACCGCATCACAGATGCGCAACCCGGTTTTGATATGGACAATCAACCAGCCGTGCATATTCGCCTGGATAATAATGGCTCACGCATTTTCAAACAGCTAACACGGGAAAATGTCGGCAGGCGAATGGCCATTCTACTGATCGAAAGAAATCATACCGAAGTCGTGACTGCCCCGGTTATTCGTGAGGAAATTGGCGGTGGTCGGGTGCAGATCAGTGGAAGCATGAACAGCATGGAAGCAAAAGATATTGCACTGTTATTGCGTTCAGGCGCACTTGCTGCACCCATGGAAATCATCGAGGAACGCACGGTCGGCCCAAGCCTCGGCGCTGAAAATATAGCACGTGGATTTAACTCAACACTCTACGGTTTTCTTGCCGTTGCCATCTTCATCATGATCTATTATATGGCATTTGGCGCTATCTCAGTTTTTTCCTTGAGTATCAACCTATTACTGTTGATCGGGTTACTATCGATCATTCAAGCAACGTTGACGCTTCCCGGAATGGCAGCCCTTGCACTAACCGTAGGCATGGCAATTGACGCAAACGTTCTCATAAATGAACGAATACGCGATGAGATGCGAAATGGCTCATCGCCGCAAATAGCAATTAGCGCAGGTTATGAACGTGCTTTTGGCACTATTCTTGATTCAAATATAACAACGCTAATCGCAGGTATCGCACTTTTTGCGTTTGGATCAGGCCCTGTTAAGGGCTTTGCCGTAGTTCTATGTCTAGGTATTTTGACGTCAGTCTTCAGTGCCATATTTGTATCACGTGGCCTAGTAAATTATTTCTATGGCAACCGCCGTAAGCTTGACCAAGTTCCTATTGGTAAAATATGGATACCTGAAAAAACGGATGCTTATTTTTTAACGACAAATCAAGCATCCGCTGGAGTTGCTGCTGGCCTAAGTGAAATAGAAAGAACTACCGAAGAATCAAGCGTTCAGTCTATTGAAGCCAAGGAAATTGTAGAAGAGAAGACAATTGAACCTAACGAAACAAAGGAAATTCCCAGTGAATCGGGTATCGAAACAAATGAATCAAAAGAAATTTCTGAATCCCCTAGCACTGCAATTATCGAAACAAATAAAAAACCCAGAAGAGCAAGCACTAAACCCAGTGGTAGAAAACGAAGAAAACAAAAATAATAGATCAACGAGGAATTAATATGGACTTCTTTAGATTCAGTCGCGATATCCCCTTCATGAGTTGGGGAAAATTCTCAATGGTTACTTCACT
>JAJFJI010000129.1 GCA_021774205.1 Nitrosomonas sp. | reverse complement strand
GTAACTGCGGCAGCCAGCCATGTTCCGCCGCCATTAATTAAACAACTTAAACCCGGCGGACGCATGCTGATTCCAGTTGGTTCACGGTTTATGGTTCAGGAGTTGTTATTAGTGCAGAAATCTGAAAGTGGCGAAGTCAGTACGCGACAGTTGTTGCCGGTTGTATTTGTACCCTTAACTGGAAAACGCTAAGCCAGTCAGATGAGATTACGCCCGCCGTTTCTTTCAATCGCCCTGTTATCCGCAGCAATGCTAGCGTATGAGATTTTACTCATGCGGTTGTTTTCTATTATTCAGTGGCATCATTTCGCCTACATGATTATCAGTCTGGCATTGCTGGGTTTTGGCGCAAGCGGCACGTTTGTTTCTATATTGCAAAAATCTTTATTCAAGCATTTTTCAATTGCTTTTCTGATAAATATTGGACTGTTTGCGGTTAGCAGTGTTGGTTGTTTTCTGTTGGCGCAATCAATACCTTTTAACCCCGATGAAATTCTCTGGGACAGCCAACAGCCCATGCGTCTGCTCGGTATCTATCTGTTACTCGCATTGCCTTTTTTCTTTGCGGCAAACGCAATTGCTATGGCACTGACTTATTTTTATGATTGCGTTGCCCGTATTTATGCGTTTGATTTGTTTGGCGCTGGGTTGGGCTGTCTAAGCGTTGTTGCATTGTTATTTGTCATAATGCCATTGCAAGCGCTGGCGGTGATTGGCTGTATTGGGTTGCTCGCTACTGCGGTGGCGGCATGGGAATTGAATGTAACGGGACGTCATTGGGTGTTTGTCGCGCTGGCAGTGATTAGTGTGGGATTGATCATGTTAGACGCTCGCAGTGAACTACAAATGTCGCCTTATAAAGAACTAAGTCAGATGCTGCGCATTAGCGGTACGGAAATTGCCAGTGAGCATTCCAGTCCCCTGGGCTTATTGTCGGTACTGCGTAGCCATACCATTCCATTACGGCATGCGCCGGGACTCAGTCTGAATGCAAGTGGAGAGCCGCCTGCGCAAGTTGGTGTTTTTACTGACGGCGGCGGTATGACGGCAGTCACGCGCGAAACAGGAGAGCCAGCGGATTACGCTTATCTGGATCAGATCACTTCGGCGGCACCGTATCATCTTTTTCAGCCTGCGCATGTGCTGGTGTTGGGCGCTGGTGGTGGCAGCAATATATTGCAGGCACGCTATCATGCGGTACCCCAAATCGATGCAGTGGAATTGAATCCGCAGCTGATTAAACTGCTGCGAGAAGATTATGCAGACTATACCGGCGATTTGTTGAACACAGGAAATATTAGGCTGCATGAAGGTGAAGCGCGTGGGTTTGTAACCGGGGCCCGTGCGCAATACGATCTGATTGAGGTCGCCTTGCTTGATTCATTTGCGGCATCTTCGGCGGGTTTGTATGCATTGAATGAAAGTTATCTCTACACCGTCGAAGCGCTGCAAGACATTCTAAAAAAACTCCAGCCTGATGGCTATTTGGCGATCACGCGCTGGATTAAACTACCACCGCGCGACACGTTAAAACTGTTCGCTACAGCGGTTGATGCTTTAACAAGTATGGACGTAGAAAATCCTGGACAACAGTTATTGTTTTTTCGCAGTTGGCAAACCGGCACATTATTGATAAAAAATGGTGTGGTAACGGAAACTGAAATTGTTGCACTGAAAAAATTCGTAACCGACCGTTCATTTGATGTTGCCTGGTATCCGGGTATTGAACCCGGCGAAGCAAACCGGTTTAACCGGCTGGCGGAACCTTATTTCTTCCAGGCCGCAGAGGCGATACTCGGTGATGAACGCGCAGAATTTTTCGAGCGCTATAAATTCTCGCTACAACCCGCCACCGATAACCGCCCATATTTTTTTCATTTTTTTAAATGGTCGGTTTTGCCTGAAATTTTTTCATTGCGTGAGAAGGGTGGCCTGCCACTCCTTGAAGGCGGCTATCTGGTGCTGGTCGCTACGCTTGTGCAGGCATTGGTTGCCAGTGTTATTTTAATTTTATTACCGCTGTTTTTTACTTCAAGGGAAAAGCGATCATCCAATCCTGTCAGTAAAAGCCGGGTGGTGATATATTTTTCTTCGGTCGGCCTGGCGTTTCTGTTTATCGAAATTGCATTTATCCAGAAATTTATCTTATTTCTGCATCACCCCTTATACGCAGTCGCACTGGTGCTAACTGCTTTTCTGATTTTTGCCGGACTGGGTAGCGGTGTCTCCTGGCGGCTCGTGAAGGGCGGTTATTATCGTCATGCAATCACGGTATCGGTGATAGGGATTGTGGTATCAGGGCTGCTGTATATGCTGTTTATCAGCAGCGTATTCGCGCAGTTTCAGTCGTTATCGCTCGCGGCAAAAATTCCCTTGACGTTAATCATGATCGCTCCCTTGGCTTTTTTCATGGGAATGCCATTTCCACTGGCGCTAGCGAAGTTGGGCGATATCGCCCCCAACATGATTCCCTGGGCCTGGGCAGTGAATGGATGCGCTTCGGTCGTGAGTGCGGTGTTGGCTACCATACTCGCCATAGCCATTGGATTTAATGCGGTGATTGTGCTTGCATTATTGCTTTATGGGCTGGCTTGGTCGAGTTTTCCTGAAAAGCGGGCAACAGACATCCAATAATCAAATGGAATCGGTCTTCTCAATCAAGCGATGCAGATGATTGGTCGGGGTCTAGCATTGGATTTGATATAGGTGCAATATCGTTTTTGTCCTGTGACAAGCTTAAACCTAAAATTCTCAGTTGATCGCTACAGTAATAAGTCATCTCATGAAAAGAAGATTCATGTTTTTCACGATGACACTCACCTTTAAGGTGCGGAACGCTATGATGCTTACAGCACGCCGTTCTTTCTTTTTTGCTGCGTTGCAATTCGTTGTAATAACGAGTTATACCGTTTCATTGCGCCTTGCCAAAAAGAAACAACAACGCACGCTAAACACCACCCAACTGAGGATTTTAGGTTAAATAAATAGGATGTACAGACGGAAAGGCCTTTATGCTTTGGATTTGTCGGCGCGCTGTGCCATGTGACGGCTTGCAATAACAATTTCATTAGCTGTACTAGCGCAAAAAATGATCTAAATCCAACATTTTTCTGCTGATAAGGTACAAGTTTTTGAATCTTTGTTTACTTGCCGATATGGTTGACACCCCATCTGATTTCCCGTACTTTTCTTGCTCCTATACGCTAAAGCGTGCTTCTATTTCATACGCGTGAGAAATTTGTCGTACTAATCAATAAATGATAGGAATTGGATAGAGGGGTCTTTTTTGAAACTGATTTTTCTTTCCTTCTGATTCGTACTATTAAACCTTTTTTTATATGACAGAACCTATATTTCATATCGACCTAGACTATCCCCTGAGCCCGAATCCAAGGTACGAATTTGAAAAAAATCCACACCCTAAATTACTTTCGCTACTAGCAGGGTATAGGGAACATTATCGCTCTACGCTCGTTGCTTTTAGTGAATTCTCCAGTCAACTAGCCTTGATACCACTTTTGCCTCCGTCTATCCAGTTGTCTGATAGTGACTTAAATATGATTCCAGAGCGGTACGAGAAAGCATTTAATGGTGACCAAGAAGCTATCGCGTGGTTCTTGCCGATTGCTTCTGAAGTTAGCAAAAGCTCATCGCCTTGTTGGCTTAATGGGTTTATCCCTTCATTAGATGCAGTTGCATTGTATTCATTCATTGTATTAAATAAACCCTGTAATTACATAGAGGTGGGTTCTGGTAATTCCACAAAATTTGTAAGACAGGCAATTTCTGATCATGGATTAGATACAAAAATAATCTCTGTTGATCCAAACCCCAGAGCAAGTATCGACGCTATCTGTGACGAAATCATTCGAGTGTCTCTCGAGGAATGTGATCTTTCGGTTTTCGATCGCCTACGTGCGGGTGATATGCTATTCATGGACGGTTCACATCGCTGCCTTATGAATTCAGATGCAACTGTATTTTTTCTGGAAGTGCTTCCA
>JAJFJI010000128.1 GCA_021774205.1 Nitrosomonas sp. | reverse complement strand
ATTACGGGCGCTGATATTCTTGGCCGATTATTACGCGGTATAGCAATACGCGATATCAAACATGCGCAAAAGAGATAACTTCGTGATAGTGAGCACGTCGATTAGCAAAATTTAATTGGCGCACAGTCATCGAAATTTTTTCCGAAAGATATCGATCTGATAACAGAATATTAGAGCGTGCGTGGCCTAGCGTATTCCGGTGAACGCGGAAATAGCTCATACTTTTGGCCTAACAAACAAAATGCCTCGAGATTCCAACTGGCTTCAGGACAATCGTCATTTAGAATGGAATATGGCCTTCATACGAGCAAATAATCCTTACATTTTAAGACCTAACCATTGAAAAAATAACTGAAATAAGCAATCCTCCTTGAGGATGATTTCTGATATTCAGGATGCCTCGATGGTGTCTAATTATTCGTTGCGAAATACTAAGACCGAGGCCATAGCCTACCGTATGTTTTGCCCCATCAGCACGAAAAAAAGGGGTTATCAATGCAGCTAAATCTGCGTCATTGACACCCGGACCATGATCACGAATTTGAATTTCAATATGTCTGTTGACTTGTTGTGCACATATCACTATTACTGTTTTTTCGGGCGTATGTTTGCATGCATTACGTAAAATATTTTCAAAAGCTTTATTTAACCTGTTTGCATGGCCTGTTATATTTAATTGCTCATCAATATGATTCAATTGAATAGGGTGTGCAGGATATTCATCTTGAATACCTTCAACCAATTTTTTTAATAATACAGATAGATTTACTGGCGATGGTGTCCGTCTACTCTCTAGATCGTAGTGTGTACGCGAATATTCTAGGATTTCCTGAATTAATTCATTCATACGGACACATTCTCGTTCGACACGCTCAACCATTTTTTTATTTGAATCATCTGGTTGCTGCTGCATTATCGCTGCAATCGCTTGCAAACGACCCAAGGGGGCACGCAATTCATGGGAAACATCATGTAGTAATTGTTGTTTTGAATTAATCAGGTTATCCAGTGTATTTGCCATTTCATCAAGTTCTCGAGATAGATCGCCGATTTCATCATTGCGCTTTAGCAAGTTTTTTTCTACCCGAGATTGCATATTCCCATTAGATAAACTTTGTGCATGCTTTCTCAATTTTTTTAGTGGCTGAATTATTAGCAAGCTTAAAATGAAACTCGCAACAATCGTAAAAAAAAATAAAATTGCAAAGCGTGCAGATTGCCTTGGCCTTAATAGATGACTTAGTACAGAGGGCTTCTGGAAAATCTCTATTCCTCTTATACGGTATTGACGACCAGAATCGCTTTGATAGTCAAGCAACAAATGCTGGTGGTTTTTGTGAAGATTTTGTTCGCCAAAGATAACTTTTTTTTGGTCGTCTGTGATCAGCAGTCTATTAGTAAAAAAGGTCCGGCCTCGCATTGGACCACTCAGTCCACGTTGATCAGATTGAAATAGACGCACTGATTGACCTGATTCAATGCGCCCAATAATTGTTTTAGCCATATTTAATGTAAACGCTTTGCGTATTTCGTAGAATTCCTTATCAACCGTTGGCATCAAAAAGTAAATAGCTGAAACCATCGCTAAAACATTAGCAATCAAGAATGCCGCAAATATTTTCCAAAACAGACTACCCAGCATTAATATTCTTCCCTTCATCAACCATCTGATAACCAGAGCCACGGATGGCCTTAATCAGATTCTTACCTTGAAGCGCTTTCGCCAGCTTTTGGCGCAATCTGCTGACATGCACATCAATGCTACGATCATAGGCTACCAACTTGCGATGTAATACTTTTTCGGTGAGCTCTTTCTTACTAAGAATATGCCCTGCGGACTGCATCAATAATGTCAGCACATTAAACTCGGCACCGGTTAATTCTAGTGGCTGGTCACGAACTTTAACCTGACGCTGTGCTCTATTAAGTTCAATTCCATGTAATTTAAGGGATACTGCAATTACATCCGAGTTGGTATAAAGCTGACCACGACGTAGCACTGCACGTAATCGAGCGGCTAATTCTCGCGGATTACATGGCTTGCCAAGATAATCATCTGCCCCCAATTCCAAACCGACAATACGATCAATATCACCCCCACGTCCAGTCAGCATAATAACCGGGATATTGTGCTGCGCTCGTATCGCTTGTAATGCTTCCAGGCCACTGATCTGCGGCATCATAATATCCAACACCACGGCGCTGAACTGATGCGCTTGCTGCAATACCTCCAATGCCGAGTAACCATCGTGACAGCTACTAACTTGAAAATAATCATTTTCCAGAAATTCTGTGAGTAACTCACATAACTCTGCATCGTCATCTACCAATAAAATATGGAGTCGCGTATTTTCCAAATTGACACCTTACAAAAAACCGTTTGTTCATTAGCACCAGCTTTACATAACTTTACGTTTTCTTAACCCAACTTATTAATTAATTTAAGCATACTAAGTCTGTACCAATGCCTTTATGGTTAACGGCAGTTATAGTTTAACTATTTACTTAAATGCGCAATCAACCAATTGGCTAACGAGTATTAATTGAAATTAAATATAAATTGAAATTGATACCCAGTGTGATAATTATGATGTTTACAGATAGCGTAGTGGCTTCTGACGATAAGCGAGGAAGTAATAATCATGCTGGCAATTTCTTGCAAAGGCAAAGTCATGGCAAATTTACTATCTATCAATAATTATCATTACCGGCGTGGGGGGGCTGAGGTTGTCTTTCTGGAACAGAATAAAATCCTTAAAAAGATCGGATGGAAAGTCATACCCTTCAGCATGAAACATGCAAAAAACGAGTCGACCGAATGGCAAGATCATTTTGTCAATGAAATAGAGTATGGTGCCGACTATGGATGGCACAATAAATTTATCAATGCTCTTAAGATCATTTATTCTTGGGAAGCAAAAAATAAACTACAATCGTTAATCGACAACATCAAGCCAGACGTCGCGCATCTACACAATATCTACCATCATTTATCTCCTTCTATATTGCCGGTATTAAAAAAAAATGGCGTGCCGACGGTGATGACATTGCATGACCTCAAACTATTATGCCCTTCTTATTTAATGCTTAACGCAAGCGGTGTATGCGAACAATGCAAGGGTGGGCGTATTTATAATGTCGTGACTAACAAGTGCATGAAACAGTCACTGCCTTTAAGTTCACTTATTTTTTCAGAAACACTCATTCACAGAGTGTTTAATATTTATAAAAAAAATATCGATATGTTTATTTCACCGAGTAAATTTTATCTCAATAAATTTATAGAGTGGGGATGGGAACCGGATCGCTTAATCCATATACCAAATTTCGTTGATGTGGACTTACTAAAACCAAATTATCAGCCTGGCAAATACTTTGTATTTTTCGGCAGACTTTCAAAAGAGAAAGGCGTAAAAACGCTAATACATGCAGCACATGAAGCCAATGTAGAATTAAAGGTTATTGGCACTGGACCCCTGGAAGAAGAATTAAAGATTTTGGTCTCAAGCCTTGGTGCGAACGTAACTTTCTTGGGTTATCAAACAGGAGAAACACTCCATAAAGTAATAAAAAATGCAAGAGCGGTCGTACTGCCATCAGAATGGTATGAAAATGCGCCTATGAGTGTCATGGAATCATATGCGTTAGGTAAGCCGGTTATTGGCGCAAATATTGGTGGCATACCCGAACTTATTAGAGAAGATGAAACAGGCGTCACGTTTGAATCAGCCAATACTGAAAGCTTAAGTCATGCACTGAACCAACTTAAGAACATGAAAGATGAGGCCGTGATTGAAATGGGAAAAACAGCAAGGCAATGGGTCGAAAATGAATACACCGTTGAAAAGTACTCGGAACGACTACATAACCTTTATTCGAGATTGGGGGTAAGCATACAAGGATCGAGAAAGCATCGAATCCTGAATCAAGAACAACCTATACCTGTTCCCTAGAGACTGCAATTAATTCTTTGCAACTACCGGCCATTCACACTCATTAATACAGTTCAAGATAGTTAGCTGAATCGAAGCGTAGAAATCGTCGTTCTCGAGCAATGCAAGATTAATCAAAATTCAAAAATTCAGAGAACATGAAAAGCAGGCCATTGCCTGTTTTCCCTTATTAGGTTGTTAATTGGAGACAGAGACATCAGTTTTCATGTTTCCAGCACCAGAGATATTATAACAGACGAATATATGTAAATTATTTCATGACGTTAGCAATCTGACGGCTGAGCGCTTCTAATGCTCGGCTTTGGGCGGAAACAAATGACTCATAGTCCGCACCTTCTGCCAGCTCGCGGATTAAGGTGTTTTGCATAATGACAATATCTTTGCGCCGTTGGTCGATGACCACCCAATCCACATCCAAAACCACTTCTTTTCCGAGTTCGCCTTCAAACGCTTTAACGTTAAGACGCACGCGGTAATCGATGGTAAAGACTTCTGCTTGCCGTGGATAGAAAATCCGGTCGGTACCCAGCAATGTCGATAAATTCTCGCCGAACACCTGCAAAAAATT
>JAJFJI010000127.1 GCA_021774205.1 Nitrosomonas sp. | reverse complement strand
CGAGGCAGATCCTCGTACCATCATATCCTTTATGGATAGATCCATATCGCCCGAGTTGGATATATTGCGTGTAACAACCGATATTTCACCGGATAATCACTTGGTCTTCCAGGTGAAGACCAAAGGGGAGTGGGATAACGGAGAAGACAATGATTATTTATTATTGCAAATTTTGCATGAAAAAAACTATGCGCTCCTTATTCCGCTAAACGAGAAAAAAGAATCACGTATTTTAATATATGAAGGCGATCTTCAATCTGAAAGTCAATTAATGTCAATAGCATTCAGTGAGTCAGAGTTGACTAATTTGCATGCAGGGTTTGATGTGAAGCGCATAGCCCGAGGTGCAGAATTCACAGTGCCGCTCGATTGGGTTAATTTCGGTGCTGATTTCAGTTTTGATGCTTACACTGTTCAAGCCGAGGTTCAAGATAATTCTTTGGGAATTAGCAAAGTATATGATCAGGCCCGGAAAGGGCGTCCCGAGGAAAAGCAGATCACAGCCATCACGCTACTCAACAATATTTGCTCACCAAAAAAATAATGAATCTTGAAGTAGCAGCCCACCTACCAGGAAATCTTTTGTAGTAAGCAAAATTAAATCCCCTCCTGGGGATGTGGAATGCCTGCGAAGTTGCCGGCTTGCTGAAGATAGTTTGGTCAATAGCGATGCAGATAACCCACTTAGCCTGATGATTAAGTGTACTAGCTCAGACCTGATCTGACAGTTACCCGTTTTCTTAGGTGTCTGTCAGATCAGGTCTGAGCTAGTACAAATTATGTTGTTAACACCAAGCGACTTTGTCGTACTCTAATTACCAAGCGATTCTGTCGCAATTGAATGCCAAGGGAAATTGACGGATCTACTTAATCAGTGATTTTCTGAATATTCCATGCTGAATATTTGGGGAGCGCAAAGGATGATTATTATGGATTCCAAAGCACAACTTACCGTCGATATTATTACTAAAGTTTCGGAACGAGAAATTACTATTGTCAATACCGCAAAGTTACTCAACAAATCCCGTAGAACCATTGAACGATACCTCCAAAAATATCAGGAAGTAGGCATACAGTTTGTCATTCACCAGAATAGTGGTAAATCTCCAATCAACAAAATATCTGACGCGGTAAAACGAGCCGTACAGACACTGATTCAAGAAAAATACTTCGATGTAAATCTTGCACATCTGAAAGAGCTTCTTGAAGACAATGAGCATATTCAAGTCAAACGCGAAACGTTACGGTGCTGGGCGCACGAAATTCACCATGTTAAACGGGCGAAAAGGAGACGAGCAAAAGCCAGAAAACGAAGAGAAAGAATGGAGTCACCAGGTTTGCTATTGCAAATGGATGGTAGTCCGCATCGCTGGTTTGGCGATAAAAAATCATGCCTGATTGCGATTATTGATGATGCGACAAGTGAAATACATGCAGAGTTTTTTAGGTCAGAGATCACCCTTGGTTGCTTGAAGGTATTGCGTGATTACATTGACCAAAAAGGTTTGTTTAAAGCGCTCTACGTCGATAGAGCCGACATATTTGGCGGGCCTAACGGTGTAACTTCTCTCAGATGCAACGAGCCTGTAACGAGCTAGGCATCGAAATCATATTTGCTAATTCGCCACAAGGAAAAGGGAGAATCGAACGTTCATTTGATACCTTCCAGGACAGACTCATTCCTGAACTAAGACTCAATAAAATCAAAGATATGAATAGCGCTAATCGCTATCTTCAGGATGTTTTTATCCCAACGTTTTGGCACAATCACATCCAAGTTATTTCCAAAAATGACGCCTCTGAGTTCACGCTAATCCCTGAGCACGTCAATTTAGATGATGTTTGTGTCTTGAAAGAATATCGGAAATCAGGAATGACCACACGTTTAGCTATGGCAACAAGTTTTACTTAATTGAATCGCCTCTCAAGCATTCTATTGCAAAACAAAAAATAGAAATCAGAAAGTGCTGTGATGACGGTTTCATCGCATATTTTGCGGGGAGGCACCTTGCAGTATCCGAGGTTATTGAGCCAACCAAGCCCTCTATGGTGAACCTGGAAATACAGAAAAAAATCGATGCGATAAAGCTTGCTGAAAAACTGCAAAATGTAACTGAAGCAGCCCGAATAAGCGGTGTGTCACGCCAAACCATATATAAGAACCGCAGGTTGCTCAAAGAAAAAGGCCCTCAAGCACTGAAACGCACATATCGCCAAGACCACCATCATAAAAATCGCACTGACAAAGAGATAGAAAATGTGGTGATTGCGTTTTCACTGGAAAACCCTCACCTGGGGCAAGTTCAGGTTTCTGCTCAGCTCAAAGCAAATCACCAAATTGAATTAAGTCCAGCAGGCGTTCGATACGTATGGTTGAGAGAAAATATGCAGACCAGTGCCCTAAGAGTTCAGAGGTCAAAATCATCGCTAGCTGTAGCATAGCGATGATTGATTCGTTGCCAGACTAGTGAACTACTGGTAGGGTGTTACGACAAAGTCCCCTGGTAATTAGTCCGCCAGTTTCCCTTGGTAATGACACTAGTACAAATTATGTATGAGCTGGCGTATCATTCTGACGCCAGAATTCACGGTGGTGTTCCTGATCTACCAACACTCGGTTTTCCATTTGGTTGGGGTACCCATACCCAGATAACATTTCCAGTTAGGTTGGAAGGAGGCTAATGTTATAATCAAAGCACTATACTAATGGTAAATCAAAAGGTCGACGGTGAAAAACACCCTGGCCTTTTTTCTATTTAGTTTCTAATGATTCCTTTCATTCATCTATTTTTTTTATCGCCCATTCTTTAACTTATCTAAAGTTTCACGCTTTTTTAGAAACGATAATCCAATTCTCTAAAATTTTAGATCAACAAGAGTTTTTTCTTGGGTGATAAAGCGACCCCAACATTAACCTGCTTATTAGTAGGGTAATTTTGATTTTTTCGTTAATAAACAGTTATATACGGTTGTGGTGGCGCATGATTTTTGTTATAATTTCAGTTGATAAGTAATTGAAATAAATAACAAAAAGAGCGCTACCACATGTTTATTCTACGCGACATTCTATCTCCTCTCCAGCAGGAATTTAAACACCGCTGCAAAGGTAATGAACGGGGTATCTGGTTTATCTATACGCTCCTGGCTGCCATCACCCATTTTACTTTTTCACGAACCTCTAATTTATTACGATGCCTACAGACACTTTTTGGATTGTCGCTTAGCCAGCGTCGGTTCTATACCTTCATGGCCTCATCAAAACTACCTTGGTCACGCCTATGGACTGTGTTGTGGTCTTTAATACCCAATCCAACGACAAAAGGACGGTTGTTATTGGCTTTGGATGATTTCATCAACCCCAAGACCGGCAAAAATATTTTTGGCTGCGCGTCTTTTTTTGATCATGCTGCCAAGACTAACCAATCCAGCTATCCTTGGTCACAAAATGTGGTTTGCATCGGCATGCTGAATATAATCAAGGGCCGCTGGGCTTGTTTACCGCTGGCGTTTCGTTTCTACCATATGAAGAAAACGATTGACGCCGGGAAGGTCAAAGGTAAAACACCACCTTTCCAAACAAAGTATGTGCAAGCTGTTGAGATGCTGTCAAAAATTTCAGCAGCTTTCCGTGACACGCCTTTGTTGGTCGTTGCCGATAGCTGGTTTGGTAACGATGGCCTGTTCAAGCCAATGCGCAAAAGCATTGGGCAGCACATGCATATTCTTTCCAGATTGCGCGTCAACGCCACTTTGTTTGCGCTACCACCCGAACGACTGAAACATCAACGTGGACGATCCAAAAAGTATGGCGACAAGATAGGCAATGCTGCAACGCTGGCTAACGATTTCCAGGGATGTGCTACCACCTATTCGGTTAATCTCTATGGTAAGCAGCGCGATGTGGTAGCTTACGATCACATCTGTATGTTAAAAACACTCAAATGTGCCGTGCGTGTCGTCTGGGTCTACCGAAAATCACAATGGGTTGCACTCTTTACCACCGACCTCGATCTTGCCGTTGAGCAGATCATCGAATACTATGGTGCACGCTGGAAAATCGAGGCCGGTTTCAAAGAGATCAAGCAGGAGATTGGAAGCATAAAAAGCCAAGCTCGAACGCCACATGCCGTTACTAATCACCTCAACTTCTGCATGATGGCCGCCATTATAACCTGGATATACGCCGATCATCTTGAAAAAACACCACAGCGTTGTTACGCTATTAACAATCGAAGCCACTTCGCCTTCTCTGATGTCAGAAAACTGATTACTCAGGCCGCACTCAATAAAGATTTTGTTACCTTTTGCCCTAAACACGTTAAATCCCCGCAAAATTCTTTCGTCAGCGCTCTATTGCAGATGGTTGCTTAAGGGAAAATTTATGGTTCAGATCAAAATGGTGAAACTTCAGTTTAACTTCTAACGTGGTGAGCGTTGTGGGGAAAAGCGTAGCATAAGATTGTGTCAGGTGTGTATTCAGGAGATGAGCGCAAGTGAACCGCTGATGAGGTGTCGAAAGAACCTTAAACGTTGTCAAAACCGGAAACCGGAAACCGGGGATTTTTCCGACATAAAGGCGGCATGAACTGAATATAGGTTTTTGTATGAAACTTGGGAGCCTGTCGTTCTGATGGCAAGGGAGCAATCCACGTGGAGATCCAACAAGGATTTGAGTGTTGATGCGGAACACAGGAGCGGATCAACTTATAGGCGCGATGAAGTTTCTGCAATGGAAACGGAGCGAAGGAACTGACATGTCTGAAATAGATTGTTGGTCAACGAGTGATGGGATGAACGACTGATGGATGCAAGCTTAGTAATTTGTGTAAATATATAGCTGGAGATGCAGATTAATTGATAATTCCTTCCTTGACAAAAAAACCGCTAATCGGAATAATCAGTTAGCGATTTTTTTGTCAGCATCTTTTGGTTTTATGTGAGCATCGTATCTGGTCCCTAATTGGTCGATTGCTTGTTATTCATGTTATAGCGCGTTTTAGCTGCAGGTTTAGTTACTGTTGCCTGCTTTGGCCAATAAAATATCCAGTATCCGGGTACTAAGCAGCCGTTTTAGAAAACCAAACAAATAAGTGGGTATGGTGACGTAATAACGGGGTTTCGGATTTGAAGCTTCAAGTGCGTGAATAACTCGCTTTAGTACCGCTTCCGGTGGCAGGGTGAAAGGGACTGCCGGGCCTTTTTTGTTGAGTCGCTTTAACACACCGCGATATTTTTCACGATGAAAGCTGTTGTCAATGTCGATATATTTTTCTAGTGCTTTTAATGCATTCACGCGAAATTGACTGGCAATAGGGCCGGGTTCAATCAGACTGACATAAATGTTGGTGCCTCTTAGTTCCAGCCGTAGCGTATCGCTAAGGCCTTCAATGGCATATTTTGACGAATTATAAGCGCCCCGAAAAGGCATGGATACAAAACCTAACACTGAACTATTCTGGATAATCCGTCCGTAGCCTTGTCGACGCATGACTGGTAATGCTAGATTGGTTAATTCCTGCCAGCCGAACACATTGGTTTCAAATTGTGCTCGTAGCGCGTCTCGGTTCAAGTCTTCAACCGCGCCCGTTAAACCGTATGCGCCATTGTTAAATAGGGCATATAGGGTACCATCGGTGCGGCGCATGATTTCTTCAAATGCGGGTTGGATCGAATTTGTATCGGTTAAATCCAGGCGCAAACTTTCTAGGCCCTCGTTTAATAATTCGTCGACGCTTTCTTGTTTGCGAGCTGTTGCAAAGACACGATAGCCTTTATGATGTAACGCGTGCGCAACGCAGTAGCCAATGCCACTTGAGCATCCGGTTATTAGTATGGTTTTTTTCATTTGCTTAGCTTAATTTGACAGTTTAGTAGCATAAAATATAGCATTCACGAATAAAACGCATTTATTGTAACTAAAATTGATTAACAACCAAAAAATATAATGGCAAAGCTATTATTCAAGCTTAGAGGTGTGCCCGATGATGAAGCGGATGATATCCGTGAATTGTTAACGCATCATGAGTTAGACTTTTATGAAACTTCAGCGGGTAACTGGGGTTTGTCGATGCCTGGGATGTGGCTGAATGATGAGCAACAATTTCAGGAAGCACGAAGAATAATTGATGAATATCAGAAAAAGCGTGCTATCAGAGTAAGAGCAGAATATGTGCGCCTCAAAGAAGAAGGAAAAATTAAAACATTTATCGATAGGGTTAAGGAAAATCCAGTTCAAATAATTTTCTTTCTGGCGATTATTTTCATGGTGCTTTATTTACAGGTTATGTTGGTGATGGAAATTGGAAAATGATGCCCTTTAATGATAAACCAAGCCAGGTCAGGTCAGTCAATTTCAGGATGCCTGGTTGGAGCGGATGCCAAAAGAAACCAGACGATTGATGAATAACGTTGTAATAATTAAGAAAGATTTTCCTCTGTACAAATTGAATATCCCGGCGATGGTGATGATATATCCGTGTGCAGAAATAGCCATTTGCCAATTAAAATCCCCTAGAAACGCAGCAGCCGACTGAGGTTCCAGCTTGCATCATTTTCGATCAAAACTAATCGCCACATTATTACTTGGCGCAGTAACTGTGCTTGGCTTTGCGCCTTTTTATTTTTTTCCAGTGCCGGTTATTACGCTGGCGCTGTTGTTTTATTTCTGGCGTAAATGCGTATCGTCAATGCAGGCGGCCTTGCTGGGTTTTTCTTTTGGTATGGGAATGTTTGGGGCAGGGGTCACCTGGATATATGTTAGTTTGCATGATTTTGGCGGGATGCCAGTGCCCATTGCGGTATTTACCCTGTTGTTGTTATGTGCGTATCTTTCATTGTTTCCAGCCTTGACAGGATGGCTGTCAGCGAAGCTTCGGATAACGCATTCTGTTGCGTGGTTAATGGTGGTTGCGGCACTGTGGATGTTATCCGAATGGTTACGGGGAACATTGTTTACCGGATTTCCCTGGCTGGCACTGGGTTATTCGCAAGTGCCAGTCAGTCCGCTGGCAGGTTTTGCGCCAGTCATTGGTGTTTATGGTGTTACGCTAATATTGGTAACGAGTGCGGGACTCCTTTCTCTGTGGTTGGAACGGGGTTTACGCACATGGCGTTATTTGCTGCCGCTAGGCGTAATCTGGTTGGCAGGCTTCAGCCTGCAACAAGCCGACTGGGTCAAACCTGAAGGTGAGCTGGTGTCAGTCAGTTTGGTGCAGGGGAATATCGCACAGGATCTAAAATGGCGCGAAGATCATGTCATTACTACGATGGAAACTTATGCCCGCTTGATTCGGGAAAGCAATAGTCGCCTCATCGTGACACCGGAGATTTCGATTCCCTTGTTTAATGATGTAGTGCCGCCAGCTTATCTGGCGCATCTGGCAGCGCATGCCAAGGAAAATAATGGCGATGTGCTGATTGGTTTGGCTGAGCACGCGTCCAATGGTAATGATGAATATTACAATACCATGTTCAGTTTTGGGGTGTCACCCAATCAACGTTACCGTAAACATCATTTAGTTCCGTTTGGTGAATTCATTCCATTAAAACCAGTTTTTGGCTGGATTATTAATGTTCTGGAAATTCCGTTATCCGATTTTTCGCGTGGAGGTGTTGATCAGCAGCCGATGAATCTGGCCGGACAGCGTGTCGCGGTAAATATTTGCTATGAAGATGTATTTGGTGAAGAAATCATCAATCAGCTACCGCAAGCAACATTATTGGTGAATGTCAGTAATGATGCCTGGTTTGGGCGTTCCATCGGACCTAAACAACATTTGCAAATTTCGCAAATGCGTGCGCTGGAAACTGGCCGCTATATGCTCCGTTCCACCAATACTGGTGTTACCGCGATCATTAACCATCGTGGTGAGGTGCTGCAGAAAATAGATGTTTTTGTCACGGCGGCATTGCATGGCGAAGCGCAGGGATATACCGGTGCGACGCCTTATGTTCGCTTCGGCAATAGCTTGGTTCTTGGGCTCGCTGGACTTGCCCTGTTAATCGGTTTGCTGTTAACGCTTCGTGGTTCACGTAAAACCCTGTAAAATCCCGTTTGACCTATTTTTGCAAGCGCTACATGTCAAATCATACATTCCAGGAAATTATACTTACACTGCAGCATTATTGGGACAGGCAGGGCTGTGCTTTATTGCAACCCTACGATATGGAAGTTGGCGCGGGAACCAGTCATACTGCCACTTTTTTGCGTGCGTTAGGGCCGGAACCATGGCAGGCGTCTTATGTGCAGCCTGCGCGCCGCCCCAAAGATGGGCGCTATGGCGATAATCCTAACCGTTTGCAGCATTATTATCAATATCAGGTTGTACTTAAACCTGCGCCGGGAAATATTCTCGATCTGTATTTTGGATCGTTGCAAGAATTGGGATTGGACTTGAAGCAAAACGATTTACGGCTGGTTGAGGATGATTGGGAAAACCCAACGCTGGGTGCATGGGGTTTAGGCTGGGAAGTATGGCTAAATGGCATGGAGGTCACGCAGTTTACTTACTTTCAACAAGTTGGCGGGATTGATTGTAAGCCGATCACAGGTGAAATTACCTACGGATTAGAGCGTTTGGCAATGTATTTGCAGGGCGTGGAAAATGTTTTTGATCTAATTTGGACTAAAAATATTACGTATCGTGATGTTTTTCTTCAGAACGAGGTCGAGCAGTCAATCTATAATTTTGAGCAAAGTGATACCGCCTTTTTGTTTATGATTTTTGATAAACATGAAGAGCAGGCTAATTATCTGATGGAACAGCAGTTGGCGCTGCCCGCTTATGAACAAGTGCTGAAAGCAGCACATACGTTTAATTTACTGGATGCACGTGGCGCGATTTCAGTGACTGAACGTGCCGCCTATATTGGGCGTATTCGGAAGCTGGCAAGGCATGTTGCGCAAGCTTATTATGATAGTCGAGAGCGCCTTGACCCACCCTTTCCCATGGCGCCACGTGAGTGGGTCGCACAAATGCCTAATAATGTAGGTTGAATATGGCAACAAAAAATTTACTGGTTGAACTGCTGGTTGAAGAGTTGCCACCTAAATCCCTGCGGCTCCTTGGACACAGTTTTGCGGAAGTGCTGACTAGCTACCTGAAAGCGCATGATCTCGCGGCCAAAGATGCGGCTATGACGATCTACGCAACCCCTCGTCGCCTGGCAGTTCATCTTACCAACGTTGTGTCACAGGCAGCAGATAAATCTGTATCTCACAAGCTGATGCCTGTAAATGTTGGCCTGGATAACGAGGGTCAAGCAATGGCGGCGTTGCGCAACAAGCTTGCCAGTTTGGGCGCAGATACATCAGCGGTTGCAAAACTCAAGCGGTCAATGGTGGGTAAAACTGAGATGCTTTTTTTGGATCATGTTGTGCCAGGCGTGCTGCTAGCTGAGGGTTTGCAGAAAGCGCTCGATGAAACCATTGTCCAGTTGCCGATTCCTAAAGTCATGACTTATCAACTGGCCGATGGCTGGAAAAGCGTTAATTTTGTGCGCCCTGCGCATCGATTGATCGCTTTGCATGGTGATGAGATTGTGCCGGTCAGTGTATTGGGTCTTGTCGCGAAAAACATGACACAAGGTCATCGTTTTGAAGCCACTGCAAATCCGATAGCGGTCAAAAATGCTGACAGTTATGACCAGCAGCTGTCGGCGGAAGGTGCGGTAACTGCTAGTTTTGACGCCCGGCGTGGCGAGATTGCACGCCAGCTAGCAACTGCAGCAGCCGGGGTAGGGCTCAAACCAATTGAAGATGATGCCCTTTTGGATGAAGTGACAGCATTGGTTGAACGCCCCAATGTTCTAGTCGGGGAATTTGAACCGGAATTTCTTGACGTGCCACAAGAATGTCTGATTCTGACCATGAAAGCGAATCAGAAATATTTTCCGATGTTATATGCCGACGGCAAACTGGCCAACAAGTTTCTTGTGGTTTCCAATATTCGTCCGATGGATGCAAGTCTGGTGATTGGTGGCAACGAACGTGTCGTGCGTTCACGCCTGGCAGACGCAAAATTTTTCTTCGATCAGGATCGCAAAAAAACACTCGCTGAACGTTTGTCCGGATTGGATAAAGTTATCTATCATAATAAAATTGGCACGCAGGGGTTACGGATTGAGTATGTGCGCGCAATCGCTAACGGAATTGCTCAACAGTTGGGGGGCGAAGAATTGGCAGCGCAAGCGGAGCAAGCAGCAACGCTAGCAAAGGCTGATTTGCTTACTGAGATGGTTGGTGAATTCCCGGAACTGCAAGGTATCATGGGCCGTTACTACGCGCAGTATGAAGGTCTGGATGATGATATTGCATTTGCTATTGAAGATCATTATAAGCCCCGTTTTGCGGGTGATGAGTTGCCGCGTAACCAAGTCGCCATTTGCGCTGCATTGGCTGACAAACTGGAGACGTTGGTCAGCATGTTCGGCATTGGCCAAATCCCGACCGGCGATAAAGATCCATTCGCATTGCGTCGTCATGCACTGGGAATTATCCGGATTTTGACCGAGAAAGACTTGCCGCTTGAAATGGACGCATTGATTGGCCACGCTATCCAGGCTATCGAGGACACGAATAAGCATTCTCAGTGGGTACAGCGCTACACTGAAAATTTGCGAGATTCCGGAAAAAAAGTGAAATTTGTAGGTGGCGATGGTTCGCGCCGTGTTCCGGCAGAAGTTGCCGAGCAATTATTGGCCTTTATCTACGAGCGCCTAGCTGGAGGTTTGCGTGAGCAAGGTTACAGCGCACAGGAAGTAGAGGCGGTTCTCATATTACACCCGCAAAATTTTTCTGATGTATCCAGGCGGATAGCAGCAGTACAGGCGTTCATGGCATTGCCCGAGGCAAAAAGCCTTGCGGCTGCCAATAAGCGTGTAGGCAACATACTTAAAAAAACGGCGCAGGAGGCAACCCGGGAAGTTGATGCTACGTTGTTGCAGGAACCGGCTGAATTGGCGCTCTATCAGGCTTTGGTCGGGATGCTTCCTAAAACAAACGAGACTTTCATGGCGGGTGACTATACGGCTTCCTTGCAAACGTTAGCTGCATTGAAGTTGCCTGTTGATACCTTTTTCGATAACGTAATGGTGAATACTGAAAATCATCAGTTGCGTAATAATCGGCTTGCGCTTTTGGCGCAATTACAACAGGCGATGAACCGTGTTGCTGATATTTCAAAATTGGCCGCTTGAGAAAACCTAAAGAGAACTGATGTGAAACTGATTATTCTCGACAATAATGGTGTTATTAATTATGGTAGTGACGCCTTTATCAAGACGCCGGATGAATGGAAACCTCTCCCGGGAAGTCTGGCTGCGATTGCACGGCTGACCCAGGCAGGTTATCGGGTTATTATCGCTACCAACCAGTCTGGTATTGGCCGCGGATTATTGGATATGGCATCCTTTAACGCTATTAATACAAAAATGCACAAAGCATTAAGTCAGCTGGGTGGACGCATTGATGCGATATTTTTTTGTCCGCATACACATTTGGATAAATGCAATTGCCGTAAGCCGGCAATTGGAATGTTTGAGGAAATTATGCAGCGTTATTGTATTGATTTGAAAAATATTCCGGCAATTGGTGATTCATTGCGGGATTTGCAGGTGGCTGCTAAGGTAGGAGCAACGCCGATTCTGGTGTTGACGGGTAAAGGCAAAAAAACAGAATCTGACGATAGGCTGCCTGCAGGGACAAGAATTTTTGCCGATTTGGCAACGGCTGTCGATTCCCTGGTAGCGTAGCATGGTCTTGGCAATATTGCGTTCGACACTCTATCTGCTGCTGCAGATTATTATTACGCCGCCTTATGCGCTAATAACGCTTGCTTGCTTTCCACTCTCTGCGCGAAATCGTTATCGAGTAACGTCCAGCTGGACCATTCTGATGTTGTTTCTGTTGCGTGTAATCTGTGGTATCCGATATCGCGTTCTAGGTGCGGAACATATTCCTGAAACACCTAGTATTGTGTTGTCAAAGCATCAGTCCGCATGGGAAACACTCGCGTTTCAGAAGATCTTTCCGCCTCAGGTATGGGTGCTTAAAAAAGAATTGCTGCGTATTCCCTTTTTTGGTTGGGGATTGGCAATGACAAGCCCTATCGCGATTGATCGTAGTTCAGGTAAGGCGGCATTGGAGCAAGTTGTTGAGCAGGGAAGAGATAGACTCAAGCAAGGATTCTGGGTGGTGATATTTCCCGAGGGGACACGTATTGCGCCGGGAAAAAAAGGTAAATACCGTATTGGTGGTGCTTGGCTTGCGACACATGTCGATGTTCCGGTTGTTCCAGTGGCGCATAATGCTGGTGAGTTTTGGGGGAGAAATTCTTTTATTAAACGGCCTGGCACGATAACAGTGAGCATTGGAGCGCCGATTGATCCGGGAGGTATGGACCCTGGTGATTTGAATGTTAAGGTGGAAGCATGGATCGAGGCGGAAGTGAAACGCATTAGTAATTATTCTAAAACATGATAGATTATTAGATGAAAAAGTGTGAAAAAGCATGAACATCCAAATGCAACGCCTTAGATTGTTTTGATTAATGCGTAGTTTTTCTGGGTATAGAGACTTGAGGCATTATCATTTATGGGTTTTCTATTGCCCGGTTCTGCGCATATAATGAAGTGTAAGGCAAGTGTAAGGCCACTTAGATGGCTAAAAAGTTGAATAACTCCAAGCTGTTATTCCAAGGCCCCATAAAATTCAGTATTTACTGGCATGTCCAGTCGATCAACTATTTCATAAATAAGGAGAGAAAAATATGAAAGCTTCTTTAAGAGTCATCGCCATTTTATTCGCAATATCACCGTTAGTTGCCTATGGTGGTGGCGATCCTGATTTTGTTAAATTTCCTGAGGGATATGAAAATTCTTTTTCGGAATATGCAACGATTAATCGTTCCAATCAACAGCAGGTGGCGAAGCTTTATGCCAATATAGCTGCCATTGCCAGTCACACGCAAGGCGATAAAGCGGCATCAGGTTCCGTTGTTGTGATGGAAATATATACACCCAAAACAGATGCTGAGGGTAAACCAATACCTGGAGACGACGGGATTTTTGAAATTGATACGCTGGCGGCAATTGCGGTGATGGAAAACCGGCATACTTGGCTTGACCCATATCCTGCGGAAAATCGTACAGGTGACTGGGGTTATGCCGTTTATAATCCTGATGGCACACCAAAGAGCAATGATCTTGACTGTGTGCAATGTCATACCCCGCTGGAAGGGCAGGATTATATGTTTTCTTACCAGATGCTTATTGATTTTGTAAAAAGTAAAGAATAATCCAGAATTTTTTGGCGGTTATTTTAAGTATTATCCTGTATGTAACTATTCAGCTTTCAGTTGGCCATAGCGCAATGAAAATAACTACAGTTTTCGCATAAAATGACGATGTCTAGTGCGGTTATAAGGTCATAGGATGGTGAGCTGGATAGTAACCATATTATTTTAGAAAGGAGTGATATTTACATGATAAACCGCATGAAATCCTTGGTATTAGCTATTAGTATGCTAACTTTATTGGGCGGCGTTAACCTGGCTTCTGCCACGACGACGCCTGAAATTGAGACGCTTCTTAATTGGGCGGAGGACCAATTTTCACAGTTGTTTCCTAATCATCAAGCTACTCAAATGATTGATCCTTGGGCGTTTAGGTATTATCCGTCAACCGATATTTACGCTGGCGTCAATAATAACGAAGTTTTTGTGCTGGGCGGACCCTGGGGGATAGATAGCCCGACATTCATTGATACGCTTCCAAACCTGTTAGCCCAGATACCGGGCTCTGGGGGTAGTGGAAGTGTGCCGGCATGTAGTAGTACAGCTGAAATACCAGCTGGCATGGTGGTCACTCAAAGTGGTAATGTTGTCAATGTCACGACGAATGACCAGTGTATCGTGCTTCCTGAGAATACCAACTTTTGTGAACCACCCGCACAATCTGAACCGACAGGTATTTCGGTGCTAAGCAACGTTAACATTACTTCTTCTCAAACAACTGGAGTGACAATTGACTTGCCAGGAATACCGGATCCAATCGATTTAATAGCACAGAATTTTTCCAGTTGTATAGTCAATGCGTCGGTAGATGCGGTTAATCTCATCGTAAATAGTGATGTTTGTTTTGATGTGACTAGTCAATTTTCAGATACTCCAAGCGGGTTTGGGATAACAATTAATCCGCCAGTAACTTTTGCTGTGGTTTCAACAAATGACAGTCAGGTAGTATCTGATTGTTTTGCTACCAATGCTGCAAGTGTTTCTGATGCGTTCACTGGAGAAACTTGGGTCAAGGATGCTAGTGGAAATTTTGTTTCAACTGGTTTTTAGTTAATCAGATCTTAGTGCTTTTTGAAAAACAGCGGCTGGTTTACTATTAATCCGACCGCTGTTTTTTCTGAGGCGTCAATTTAAGCAATTAATGCCGCAATCCGTCTGGAACTTTGGCTGGTTGCTTTTGTTCCAGGGGTTGTGGATCGAGTGTTGCCACAGTCAGACTGTCATCCTGCAAATATTTTTTTGCAACGTTTTGTACTTGTTCAGCGGTTACTGCTTGTAGCTTTTTCAGTATCTTATCGGGATCACGGTAAGATAATCCGATACTTTCCAACCGGCCAATTTGCATCGCCTGTGAGAATATTGAGTCACGCTGGTAAATATGACTAGCGACTACTTGCGCTTTGGCACGTGCAAGTTCTTTTTCTGTTACACCATCACGGGTGAGTTTTTCAATTTCGCCGCGTAAGGCTTCTTCTAGTTCCTGCACCGTTTTTCCTTCGCTAGGTGTGCCATCAAGATAAAACATGCTGGGACCTCGCGACATTATGCTATAGCCTGCTCCCGTTGAGTTGGCTATCTGGCTCTCGCGGACCAATGCTTTGT
Source organism: Nitrosomonas sp. (assembly GCA_021774205.1). Classification (GTDB taxonomy): domain Bacteria; phylum Pseudomonadota; class Gammaproteobacteria; order Burkholderiales; family Nitrosomonadaceae; genus Nitrosomonas. The sequence goes on along the minus strand of JAJFJI010000127.1, from coordinate 2,778 downwards.
TGAGTCGCGCAGATGCATTGCCATCGAGCACGCCCTCAAGCATTTCGAGCGCATAGGGCTCCCAGTCGTTGGTAACATCTCGAAGTGCTGGTGTGTGGTAGCTCATGACAAGGTAGGGTAAATTTGCCGGTGCTTTTACTGTTAATCGTTTCACCCCGACTTGTGCTGGCTCAGTTTGAGGTTTACGTTCGGCTAAAGGTGTCAGTGGGCGCGTTTCAATAGCGCCATAATATTTTTTCGCCAAATCAAATGTTTCTTTTGCGTTGACATCACCCACAACAACCAAAATAGCATTATTTGGTGCGTACCAGCGGTCATACCATTCCTGTGCATCTTCCATGCGCATATTTTCTAGGTCGTTCATCCAGCCGATGACTGGGCGTCTATATGGGTGTGATTGAAAAGCGACCGCCATCATTTTTTCGTAAACCAACGCATGTGGCTTGTCATCGGTACGCAGCCGCCGCTCTTCCATGACGACATTCATTTCTTTGGTAAACTCGTTTTCGGTGAGAATCAGATTGCGCATCCGGTCAGATTCGAGTTTCATCGCCAGTGGCAAATGCTGTTTGTGTAATTGTTGGAAATATCCGGTATAGTCACGGCTGGTGAACGCATTGTCGCGTCCGCCTACCGCAGCAATTTGTTTTGAAAATTCACCGCTAGGAACTTTTTCTGTGCCTTTGAACATCATATGTTCAAGCGCATGCGCAATGCCGGTTGTGCCGTCTAACTCGTCAATGCTGCCAGCTTTGTACCAGATCAATGAAACGACGACGGGTGAACGGTGATCTTCTTTTACGATCAGCTTTAGCCCATTTTTCAGCATGTATTCATGTGGATTGGCAAATATTGTTGCTGGCATCAGGACCATGATGGCTGTGATGAAGCGAAAAAATGTAAATGTCATAACATAGTCAGTTTTCATTATTACTTACCTAAGGTTGGGTAAACAGAATAAAATTAAGGTTTGTGAACTTATAATCATTGATACCCTACACTACCAGAATGTTTAATCTTTTTAAATCTAAAAAAAACCCTGTTCAATCTTCATCTGAAACGGCGAAGAATGAGCCGGTATCAGAAGAAAAGGTAAGTTTTGCTAGCAAGATCAGGCGCGGGCTTTCCCGTACCCGGCAAAACCTTGGCAAGCAGCTTTCTGGCTTGTTTGGTAGCGGCAAGATAGATGAGGCGCTTTACGAAGAGCTGGAAACAATTTTACTGAGTGCGGATGCAGGTGTAAATGCGACGGAATGGTTGCTTGATCATCTTCGCAAACAAGTCAAACGTGATGGTCTGACCGATGCGGCCCAGTTGAAGCAGGCATTGCAGGAAATATTGATTGAATTATTGGAACCATTGCAGCAACCATTAGATACGACGACAAAAAAACCATTTGTGTTTATGATTGCCGGTGTTAATGGTGTCGGAAAAACCACCTCGATTGGTAAACTTGCTTATTATTTTAAATCGCAAGGGAAATCGGTTTTACTTGCTGCGGGTGATACTTTCCGGGCAGCTGCACGTGAGCAGCTTGTTGCCTGGGGTGATCGTAACGATATTACCGTTATTGCACAAGAAAGTGATTCAGGTAAGAAAAGCGACCCAGCGGCCGTTATATTTGATGCGGTAAATGCTGCAAGAGCGCGTGATATTGATATTGTTCTGGCGGATACTGCCGGTCGATTAACCACGCAATTGCATCTGATGGAAGAAATTAAAAAAGTAAAACGTGTTATTGGCAAAGCAATACCAGATGCGCCGCATGAAGTATTAGTGGTACTGGATGCAAATACGGGTCAGAATGCAATTACGCAAGTTAAAGTATTTGATGAGGCATTGGGCGTGACAGGACTGATCCTTACCAAGCTTGATGGTACAGCGAAGGGAGGTGTCATTGCAGCTATCGCTGGCCAATACCCGAAAAATCCACCAGCGCTTCACTTTGTCGGTGTTGGGGAAGATTTGGAGGATTTAAGGCCATTTGATGCTAGAGAATTTGTCGAAGCATTGATTGACTAAATATTTTATTATTTTGTAGCTATTTAGGCCCCCCATTCTTGGGCGCCATAGCCGTGTCAGAGCACTCTTTTCACATGAAAATGGCTATTACCTGACAACCTTTTTGCCGCTGCTAGTCTATCGATTTTTTGCAACTTTCCAGTTGATATTAAGTGATTTCTCTAAAAATGATTAGCTTTAAAAATGTTAATAAACGTTATCCGGATGGTTTCAATGCGCTGAAAAATATTGTTTTTACCATTGAGTCAGGAGAAATGGTGCTTGTGACGGGTCATTCTGGCGCTGGCAAAAGTACACTATTGAGATTGATTGCCGCGATAGAGTTGCCTAGTTTCGGTAGTGTAATTGTTAATGGGCAGGATACGCGTCAACTGAAGAAAAGTGCGATTCCCTTTTTGCGGCGAAATATAGGCCTTGTTTTTCAAGATCACAAGATTTTATTCGATCGTAATGTATTTGAAAATGTGTTGTTGCCGCTACAAATTGGGGGTTTTGATATCAAAGTAGCTGCCAGACGTGTGCGTGCGGCGCTTGATAAAGTTGGGTTGTTGAAAAAGGAGAAAGCCTATCCAATTACGCTCTCGGGAGGGGAACGGCAACGTTTATGTATTGCTCGTGCCGTGGTCCATCGCCCATCCATTCTGATTGCGGATGAACCGACAGGCAATCTTGACGTTGATTATGCAAGAGACATTATGGACATGTTCAAGTCATTCCATCAGGTGGGTGTGACAGTATTGATCGCGACGCATGATG
>JAJFJI010000126.1 GCA_021774205.1 Nitrosomonas sp. | reverse complement strand
CTGATTCATTTGTGGCCAGCGCTCATGTGTTTAATAACAATATTTGGAAGAGAAGCCGAAATAAGGCGGATTGGGTGATCCTCTGCAATATGGACGAACACCTTTACCACCCAGATCTACTGAATTATCTCAAACAGTGTCTAGATGCAGGTATTACCGCTATTCCAGCAGAAGGTTATCAGATGATTTCAGATTCTTTTCCAGATTCTGACAAGCGATTATGTGATCTGATTGCTTTTGGTATGCCCTACAAAAAGATGAGCAAACTTTGCATTTTTAACCCTGACGCAATAGATGAAATTAACTACAAACATGGTCGGCACTACGCAAATCCTATAGGCCGGGTGGTATACCCTCAAAAAAGGGATCTTAAGCTACTTCACTTTAAATACCTTGGACTTGACTATCTCATTACGCGTTGGGCTGAACTCAGCACGGGACTACGTCGTATCGATATCGAAAAGGGGTGGGGTACTCGATACCTATCGGAACGGGGAAAAATTGAACAGTCTTTTCGAGATGTTTGGACGGCTTCTTTTGAAATACCAGCCTCTCCTGTCAGATCCAAAGTCAAAGCCATGGGAAGGATTGAGCACCTGCATTACCAATCCCTACGAAAGCTACAAGAGCGCTGGCGTTTACTTAAAAGAGCTTTGATGAGGAGAAAAAAGTGATGAGCCGTACTCAACAACCCCCACCCTTGCAGGCGCATATCTAACGAACAAGGTTAGTTTGTGAGCAAAGCAAAGCAAACCACATCCGAACCGTTTGTTGGTCAAGCCCGGCGGCTACAAGTTGACTTTATTATAAGAAAACACGCTTCTGAATTCACGGTTCGAAAAGGTTTGTCTGACGCATTAAGGCCAAAACAAGCCTGAATTTAGTTGCCATTGCGACAACTTTATCTGGGAATGCACGCTTTTAAGCACATAACATCCCTAATTTTTCCGAGTGCGGTCATCGACGAAGCACTGCCGATCATAGTCGGCCCTGAAAAAAGTCCTAACAGAAGATATTTCACAGAAACACATTCAAGAAATGACAGCCTCCTAGTACAGTATAAGTAAATTCTCCTTATTCCTTACAATACTACACTGCGTCCTTTATCCACTTGATATTAGGGAGGAAACTGGCGCAAAATTTCAGCAACCGCATCATTGATATTTTTTACCTTATCTTCGACACTCGGATGGTCAGCAAGAATCTTCGTACCTGAACCGCGCCAAATCAATTCATTTTTTTCAATATCAATGAAATCAATTAGCAGCGTACCTTCATCATATTGCCAAGCCTCTACTCCACCGGGCCCCCCCAAACCATAGCCAAATGCACTGCCGTAACCATAACCATAACCATAACCATAACCTTCAACTTCTGTCTTTGTTTGGGCTCCAAAATGCATAGCAACACCAAAATCGGGTTCGTCAGAAACCGTATATCCCTTCTCTCCCATTACGCTTGTTATGGCATCGCTGAGGCGTTTGGCATCCAACTGATCGATACCCGCAGAAGCTGGAAGTTTAAGGAATCCAAAGGTCTTCAATTTTGCAAAATTATAATCCTGCTCATAATCAGCATTGACTGCAACAGAACTACAGCTCATTATGCTTATGGCTACTAGAGCCATAGAAACGATTAATAGTATCTGTTTCATTTACAATCTCCTCAATAATAAAATAGTCTTAACAACTAAGTTTCTAAATGAAAAAACGACAATGACTAATTGGTACATCGAAAATTTAAAAAATAAATCTGACCGCCTTAAAGGCGGTGGTTTTAACCTTTCTTCGGACTAATAAATGCAATTCCGTGGGCCTGTTTTACTTATCTTTTGGAACCGCATCAGCTAACAATATAGCTTTCCATTTCTCTGGTGGATATAGGAAAAATAAAAGCACTTTTCCATCAAATTGCAATGTACTGAAAATCCAATATGCTGTCAAACACAGACAATCGATGCAGAGAACAAGCAAACTGCCCGGGTTTGCAGTAATTAATCTATCTGAATTATGTTTAACTCAGGAAGGTTACAGATGAGTCACCAAAATCATCCACTGGCTGCTTCCTATCAACTTCAACCATCTCTTGAAACGCAAAAATTAACAATCCACTGAGCTATTAATTGATCATCCAAATTTGCCACCAACGATGCCCTTCCTTCCTGAATACGATTAAATGGAATGATATCTCGGCGAATATCAATTAATGCTGAGGAGTAATCTTTTGTGAATTCCGGGTGACCCTGGATACTGATAAAATGATCTCCATACGCCAGCATGTAGTAGGAACAAAACGAACTGCTCGCAAGCACATCCACTTTCACTTCCCTAGGTAAACGTATGATTTGGTCCTGGTGACTCGCTATCAAGTTTAGGGCATGTTGATGGGGTTCCATCCATGGCTTGCTACAAACAACCTGATTAAAGGTAACCCCAATTCCCCAGCCTTTATCAGTTCTATCCACCGCGCCCCCTAAGGCTTTGGCCATCAACTGGTGCCCAAAGCAGATGCCAACAAATGGTTTCTTTGCCTGATCTAGCTCACAAATATATTCTTCTAATCGTTTAATCCAGTCAAAATCATCATTCACACCATGGCGGCTGCCAGTGGTTATATAAGCATCACATTCATCCAGATTCTGAGGGTATTC
>JAJFJI010000125.1 GCA_021774205.1 Nitrosomonas sp. | reverse complement strand
GCTAAACTGCAGCACTATTCAATTTTGCTATCTAACCCTTGTTCAGCAATTTCTGCGGCACGGAGTAATGCTTTTGCTTTGTTTTGTGTTTCAATCCACTCACTTTTGGGGATGGAGTCGGCGACGATTCCCGCGCCTGCTTGCACATGTAGTTTGCCATCTTTAATGACACCGGTACGGATGGCAATGGCAAGATCCATGTCGCCATTAAACCCTAGATAGCCAACTGCGCCTGCATAAATACCCCGTCGAGATAATTCCAGCTCATCGATAATTTCCATGGCTCTTACTTTGGGTGCGCCACTGACGGTGCCTGCCGGGAAGGTTGCACGCAATACGTCTATAGCGGTGAGATTGGATTTTAGCTTTCCATCAACATTGGAAACAATGTGCATGACATGCGAGTAATTCTCAATTTGCATATTTTCAGTAATTTTTACTGTACCCGTTTGTGCAACGCGCCCGATATCATTGCGGCCTAGATCCATCAGCATGACATGTTCTGCACGTTCCTTGGGATCAGCTAACAAATCTTTTGCCAGCGTGTCGTCCTCTTGCATTGTTTTTCCACGTGGACGGGTCCCAGCTATTGGACGGACAGTTACTGTGTCTCCTTCAAGGCGCACCAGAATTTCTGGTGAAGCGCCAACTACATGAAAATCATCAAAGTGATAGTAAAACATGTAGGGTGATGGGTTGAGGCTGCGTAATGCACGATACAACGCCAGTGGTGAGGCGTGGTATGGTTTGCTGGTGCGTTGTGACAGTACTACCTGCATAATGTCGCCATCGTAGATATAACGCTTGGCGCGCTCTACTGCCGTTATAAACGCATCTTCAGTGAACTCTGAAATGGTTTTTTCTTTTTTAGCCGGTTCCTCTAGCGGAATATCAACGGGTCGACGTAGCAGTAAAAGCAATTCCTTTAAGCGCTCGCGACCAGATTGAAAAGCATCTTTTTTTTCTGGATCAACATAGACAATGAAAAAAAGCTTGCCGGAAAGATTGTCTACTACAACCAGCTCTTCTGATTGCAGTAGTAATATATCAGGTGTATTGAGGGTATCGGGTTGCGCATGACCCGCAAGTTTTTTTTCTATATAACGGACCGTGTCATAAGAAAAATAACCGACTAGACCGCCGCAGAAGCGGGGCAGCCCAGGATAGGGCGCAGCGCTGAATTGTGACAGATAGGATTCAATGTAAGCCAGTGCGTCATCCACTTCAAATTCTTGTGTGCTGCATTTGGTTTTGATGCGAATTTGATTGCCACGAACTTCTAGTCGAGTCGCTGCGGGGAGGCCAATAAAAGAGTATCGCCCAAAGCGTTCTCCTCCCTGCACGGACTCCAGTAAATAAGAGTAGGGCTGATTAGCAAGTTTGAGATAGGCCGACAGGGGCGTATCAAGATCAGCAAACGTTTCAAGTACAACAGGAATGCGGTTGTAACCTTGTGCCGCGAATTGCTTAAATTCATTTTCGGTCATGCATTAACTCCACGACAAAATCTGTGCTCAACTGATCTGCGGTTTTTAGATTCAAGGATTGTCGAGGCTCACGAAAATTTCTTAATGAGCTTTGTTGCATCAAGAATGGTTTCTACGATGGCATCACAATCAAGCTCCCTTGCATCCCTGCCTTCATTGTATCCATAGGGTACGCAGAATACATGACAGCCAGCCGCCCGTGCCGCCGTGGTGTCGTTCAATGAATCGCCAATCAACAGTGCTTCATGGGGAAATACGTCAAAAAATTTACAAATATGTAATAACGGCATTGGATCAGGTTTTCGCTTTGGTAGGCTGTCACCCGACAAAACGATCTCAAAACAATCCATGAGATTAGTGGCGCGTAACAACGGTAAGGTAAATACTTCAGTTTTATTGGTGATGCAGGCTAGCCGGAATCCCGCTTTGCTCAGCGCGTTAATTCCATCAATAACTCCTGGGTAAGGCCGCGTATTAACGCAAAGATTTTCTGCATAATGGCGCATGTATATTGGTACTGCGCGGGTAAACAGCGCAGGCTCCGGTTCGCCATCCATTTCACTGGTTAGCGTACGCTTTATCAATCTCTGGATACCTTTGCCAATATAGGACTGGATGGTTGCGTTGGATAATTCTGGTTGGCCTAATTCACGCAGCATTTTGTTGGCTGCAAGTGCAAGATCATTGGCTGTGTCCAGTAATGTGCCATCCAGGTCAATCATGACAGCTTTCACCGGCAGCGGGAATTCGATTTCACCGGTCGATGTGTCAGTGAGGTTAAAATTTTTATTATTCATGCGAAATAGAATTAAACTTTAGCAAGCTCGGCGCGTAATGCAGAGACTACCGTGTCGTAACGGTGAGGGTCACTGTCTTTGCTGGCATTGTAAATAGCGGAACCTGCGACAAATGTATCAGCTCCTGCACGCGCAATTTCCGCGATATTGTCAACTTTCACACCGCCGTCAATTTCTAGCATGATATCTTTTCCACTTGCACTAATTCGTTCACGGACAGCGGTTAGTTTTGTCAAGGCTTCGGGAATGAACTTTTGTCCGCCAAAACCGGGGTTAACTGACATGATTAAAACTAGGTCAAGCTTATCTAGGACATGATCAAGGTAGTGAAGGGGAGTTCCTGGATTAAATACCATCCCGGCTTTGCAGCCTTGATCTTTAATGAGCCCGACGGTGCGGTCAATGTGGTTGGATGCTTCTGGGTGAAATGAAATAATATTGGCGCCCGCTTTTGCAAAGTCTGGAATAATCCGATCTACGGGTTCAACCATCAGGTGGACATCAATAACTGCGTTAGTTAATGGACGGATAGCTTCACATATAAGCGGGCCAATAGTCAGATTGGGAACATAATGGTTATCCATTACGTCAAAATGAATAATATCAGCACCAGAATCGATGACATTGGTAATTTCTTCACCTAATTTGGCAAAGTTTGCGGAAAGTATACTTGGTGCAATGCGGTACATGATATCCTCGCTAAAATCAAACTGACTATTTTAACTGTAAAAAGCCTTTGCGCGTTAAAAAACCTTTAATTTTGTTTACCAGAAATCAATTCCTGTAACTATTATTTACGTATTTTGCTTGATGTAACCCGAAAAATCGGGTGCAATATCATTATGACTGAACCAAAGAAATATGAATTTGATATAACCATTCGCACGGCTTATTTGCCCGAGCAATCAGATGTAGAAACTGATCGTTATGTGTTTGCTTACACCATAAAAATTGCTAACACTGGGACTATTGCGGCACAGTTGATTAGCCGGCATTGGATCATTGCCAATGAAGAAGGCAATGAGCAGGAGGTGCGCGGTCTGGGTGTGGTCGGCGAGCAGCCGATGCTAAAGCCAGGCGATAGCTTTGAATATACCAGTGGAACGGCTATTACATCATCTGTTGGAACGATGAAGGGGAGTTATCAGATGGCTGCCGAAGATGGTCATCATTTTGATGTTCCCATTCCTGAATTTATTCTGAGTGTGCCAAGAGTATTACATTAACTTAGGCATTTTTCAGTCTGGTTTTGTCTTTTTTGCCTATGGATAGCAAGATAACACCCGGTGCAATTTATCTTATTCCGACGCCTTTAGGAGAAGGTGATTTTGATTGGACGATACCCGTTGCTGTCCGTCGGTGTATCGCTGACCTTAGCAACTATATTGTTGAGCACCCTAAAACTGCGCGGCATTTTCTCAAGCAGGTGGGTTGTAAGCTGCCGCTGCAAGAAATTAACATGCAAGTATTAAATGAGCATACGCAGCCTCGTGAATTGTCAGCGCTGCTTGAACCATTGTTGGCAGGGCAAGATGTTGGGTTGTTATCTGAGGCGGGCTGTCCGGCAGTGGCAGATCCCGGAGCAGATTTGGTAAGGTTAGCGCATCAGAAAAATATTAAGGTAATTCCACTGGTCGGACCATCTTCTATTCTGTTAGCGTTAATGGCATCCGGGTTAAATGGCCAGTGTTTTAAATTTCATGGCTACTTGCCGATAAAAAATGATGTGCGTGTCAGCAAAATAACTGCACTGGAAAAGCAATCTATTCAGTACGATCAAACGCAAATATTTATCGAGACACCCTATAGAAATCAAAAATTACTGGAATTGCTCACGCAAGCTTGCCGCGATGAAACTAATTTGTGTATCGCCAGCAATCTTACGCTTGCCGCTGAATATATTGGGACCAAGACAGTAAAAGCGTGGCGCCATGCCCACCCCGATATCAATAAAAAACCAACTATTTTTTTGTTACATGGGTGAAGCAAGCTATCATTCTTGGCTACTAGTGAGTAAAAATACTTGAACCGTGTTAAAGCAGACCCATCAACTGAATGCTACGCCGTCTTTCTTTGAATAAATTCAATTTTATAGCCATCGGGGTCTTCAACAAAAGCGATGACGGTTGTGCCATGCTTCATAGGGCCTGCTTCACGCGTCACATTTCCACCGAGTTTTTTGGTTTCTTCGCATGCTCGGTAAGCATCTTTCACTTCGATAGCAATGTGACCGAATCCTTCGCCTAGATCGTAACTGGCGGTATCCCAATTGTGCGTTAATTCCAGTACGGTTCCGTCCGCTTCATCCTGATAACCGACAAAAGCAAGGGTAAACCTGCCATCCGGATAATCTTTGCGACGCAGTAATTTCATCCCAAGAACATTGATATAAAAATTGAGTGATTTATCTAAGTTGCCAACGCGGAGCATGGTGTGCAGGATGCGCATTTATACTTTCACCATTTCAAAATCTTCTTTACGTGCGCCACATTCAGGGCAAGTCCAGTTCATAGGAACATCTTCCCAGCGTGTTCCCGCGGGGATGCCTTCATCCGGAGATCCTTGGGCTTCATCATAAATATAGCCACAAATTAGACACATGTAACGGTTGTAATCACTATTCTCTTCGGTAGGCATGATAGATAGGAACTTCCTTTTAGGTTAAAATGATATTTTACGGTATTTATGCATGATACAGCCACCCCCAATTGTACTATCATTCGCTGCAAATGACCCGAGTGGGGGCGCAGGTGTTCATGCGGATATCCTAACGCTTGCAAGTTTGGGCTGTCATTCGTTGTCGGCGATTACCGCTATTACCGTTCAGGATACTGCGGGTATCGATGATATCATCGCGCTTGATCCAGAACTCGTTGCTGACCAGGCGCGGGCTGTGTTGGAGGATATGCCTGTTCATGCTTTTAAAACAGGTTTATTAGGTAGTGTTGAAATCATTGCAGTTATCGCTGAAATCATTTCTGATTATCCGGACATTCCGTTCGTTATGGATCCAGTGCTGGCATCAGGCCGTGGCGATGAGCTCGCCAACGAAGAAATGGTGCATGCAATGAATGAACTATTACTTCCCCAGGCCACTATTCTTACGCCAAACAGTCTTGAAGCTAGAAGAATCGTACAGTATGAAGATGATGACGATCAAGAACTGGATTTGAACCAATGCGCAGACAAATTGTTACAGTCAGGTTGCGAATATGTTTTGATCACTGGGGCTCATGAAAATACTTCGCAGGTTGTAAATACCCTATATGGTGTCGATGGTGTGTTACGCTCGGATAAGTGGCAACGCTTAGCGGGATCTTATCATGGATCAGGTTGTACATTGGCATCTGCCATAGCTGCATCTCTAGCGAATGGCTTGCCGGTATATGACAGCGTTTATGAAGCGCAGCGCTATACTTGGCAGACGCTCAAAGCAGGGTTTCGCCCAGGAATGGGTCAATATCTACCAGACAGACTATTTTGGGCGAATGAAGATGTGGAGGAAGACAAGCGTTAGATTTTAGTCAATGATGTTACCAAAAATAGGTGGGCTGTACGCTATTACGCCAGATAGTATTGATACTGAAAATCTGTTAGTGATGACGCAAAAAGCGCTGGCTGGTGGCGCAAAGTTGATTCAATATCGCAATAAAACCGCTGATGCGCTATTGCGACATAAACAGGCCGAGAAATTACACTATCTTTGCCGGAAATATGATGTTCCACTTATTATTAACGATCACCTTGATCTTGCGCTTGAAATTGGCGCGGATGGCCTACATTTAGGTCGCAACGATATTTCTGTTAACGAAGCCCGCAGGACGCTAGGAAATACTAAAATAATTGGCGCTTCTTGTTATAACCAGATTGACTTGGCTGTAAAAGCTGAAGATCAAGGCGCTGATTATGTTGCTTTTGGTGCATTTTTTGCTTCAGCCACAAAACCAGAAGCGGTTACTGCGCCATTAGAATTACTCGGTTTGGCAAAGCAGAAATTACGCAAGCCAATTGTTGCCATTGGTGGAATTACGCTTTTGAATGCCAACGGGTTGATTGCGTGTGGTGGTGACGCAATCGCGGTAAGTAATGCTTTATTCGGTACGCAAGATGTCCAATCCACAGCCCAATCATTTTCACAGTTGTTTTCTTAGGCACTTGCCCGATTAATACAATCTGCACTTTTTTATTGTGTTTAATCCTCAACCTAATCTGAATAAATACAAAAATTTTCATAAATTTGCGAGTTAAAATATGACTTCACGAAATCAACAATTATTTGAGCTTTCCCAGAAATACATCCCTGGCGGTGTTAATTCACCTGTCCGCGCATTCAAATCTGTCGGTGGCACCCCTATTTTTTTTAAACGAGGACAGGGTGCTTATGTGTGGGATATAGAAGATAAAACCTATATTGATTACGTTGGATCCTGGGGACCGTTAATACTCGGTCACGCACATCCTGAGGTTATAAAATCAGTACAGTCAGCGGTACAAAATGGTTTGACTTTTGGTGCGCCAACTGAGGCAGAACTGGAAATAGCCGAGCTTATTTGTAAATTAGTTCCTTCAATTGAACAAGTCAGGTTGGTTAGTTCCGGAACCGAAGCTGGGATGAGTGCCATTCGTCTGGCGCGTGGTTACACAGGAAGAAGCCACATCATCAAGTTTGAAGGCTGCTACCATGGTCATGATGATGCACTATTGGTTAAAGCGGGTTCTGGTGCATTGACTTTTGGTCATCCCAGTTCGGCTGGTGTGCCTGCGGAAACAGTAGGGCATACCATCGTGCTGGATTATAACGATTTAGCTGGCGTGGAAAAAACATTTAGCCAGCTTGGTGATGAAATTGCTGCGGTTATTGTTGAGCCGGTAGCGGGCAAC
>JAJFJI010000124.1 GCA_021774205.1 Nitrosomonas sp. | reverse complement strand
ACGGTAATTCATCACCAAACTCACGCCAGCTACAATAACATCATATACTTTCCAGCCATCCGCTGTTTTTTCCATATTGTAATCAATCGGGACAGGCCGCTTGCCTCTTCCTTGCACGACTTCAGTTTTTACAGTAGCTTCCGTACTATCTCCCAACGCGTTTAATGGGCTAACGGTAATTCTTTCATCCTGATATTTTGAAAGTGTATTTGAGTAGGTGCGCACCAACAGATCCCGAAATTCACCAATTATCACATCCTGCTGTCCAGTATCCGCTTTACGCCAGTTTTTACCCATGGCAAGCCGGGTCATACGCGTAAAATTAAAATGAGGAATTATTTTATTCTCTACTAAGTCAAGAATTTTTTTGGTATTTCCGTCTCTTAAGTCCTCATCCTGACGAATAATATCGATCACTTCCTGCACAGTCTGATCCACTAGCTTATCCGGGGGAATAGCCATCGTCCATGCCGGGAATGCAAATAACAATGTCGTAAATAACGTAAATATCCCAAACAATTTTTTCATAAGTTCCTCACCAAAATTTCCGTTAAATTATGCAATAAATTTGATCTGGATATTTTATAAATTATCCGTGCTCAAAAGCAATGTTAGCTAACCAATCAAAAACTCTCATCATCATCTTCCGCTGCTTTATCAAACAAAAAGCGGCCAATCATTTCTTCCAGCACAATGGCAGAATTAGTAATCATAATTTTATCGCCATCCTTCAACATTGTCTCGTCTCCGCCCGCGTCCAGACCGATATATTGTTCACCCAGCAAGCCAGCTGTCAGTATGCTGGCAAACGTATCTTTTGGAAATGTAAAGTCGCTGCCTATACGCATGGTTACCACTGCGTCATAAGTCTCAAGACTAAATTGAATGTCGGTCACTCGCCCCACAACGACACCCGCACTTTTAACTGGTGCTCTGACTTTAAGGCCACCAATATTTTCAAAATTCCCGACTAAACCATAACTCTGTTTAGCGCCATAAGTACTTAAATTCCCAACTTTCAGGCTGAGTATCAATAGGGCACCTATCCCCAGCAATACAAAGAATCCCACCCACAAATCCATCGTTGTCCGTTGCATCAACTGATTCCTCTAAACATGAAAGCGGTCAAAATAAAATCCAGTCCAAGAATGGCCAATGATGAAGTGACGACCGTGCGCGTCGTCGCGCCCGATACCCCTTCAGCAGTAGGGGGTGCATCATAACCTTCAAAAACCGCAATTGCTGCCACGGCGATACCAAAAAAGAAACTCTTAATCACGCCATTGGCGATGTCAATTCTAAAATCAACGTTATTTTGCATTTGAGACCAAAATAAACCTTCATCGACACCAATAAAAACCACGGTGACTAAATATCCACCAAATACGCCCATCACCGAAAACATTGCTGCTAAAAACGGCATGGAAATAACGCCAGCCCAAAAACGTGGCGCAACCACCCGGGCTACCGGATCCACCGCCATCATACCCATCGCCGACAGTTGCTCTGTCGCTTTCATTAAGCCGATTTCAGCAGTAATCGCGGAGCCCGCACGGCTGGCAAACAATAATGCAGCCACGACTGGTCCAAGCTCTCGCACCAAAGACAGCGCCACCAACGTACCAACCGCACTTTCCGAACCGAATTTCTGTAGCGTCTCATATCCCTGCAGGCCAAGCACCATACCCACAAATAATCCGGAAACCAGGATGATAATTAACGATAAAACCCCGGTGAAATAAAGTTCACGTATCACCAAACCAAATCGGCGCAGGCTGGTCGTGGATTTGAGCAGCACCAGAATAAAGAAGCGAGCGGCATAACCAAGCCGCCAAGTACTATCGATTACGCGATGACCAATCCCTCGAATGCCGGAAATGATGCGCTTAAGCAAGCCGATCCTCCAGTTGCAAGTCGCTATGGTAGGCTACAGCCGGATAATGAAAAGGTACCGGGCCGTCTATCTCACCATGAACAAACTGATGAACAAAAGGTTTTACAGTTTGACTGACTTCTTTTGGTGTGCCTTCCGCAGCAATTACCCCGTCAGCAATAAAATAGACGTAATCAACAATCTTTAAAGATTCTTGTACATCATGAGTAACCACGATGGCAGTGGTCCCCAGTGCGTCAGTCAAACGGCGGATCAAGCTACCAATGACACTGAGCGAAATTGGATCAAGACCCGTAAATGGTTCATCATACATAATGAGCGTCGGGTCGAGTGCAATTGAACGTGCCAGTGCCACTCGCCGGGCCATGCCACCTGACAGCTCACCCGGCATCAAATGATGCGCGCCTCGCAGCCCAACCGCATTTAGCTTCATTAACACTAAATCTCGAATCATGGATTCCGGCAAATCCGTGTGTTCACGCATCTGAAAAGCCACATTATCGAATACCGATAAATCCGTAAATAACGCGCCAAATTGAAACAACATGCCCATTTTCCGGCGCAATTTAAAAAGTGCGTCACGGTTCAGTTCATGAACCACATGATTATCAAATTTGACATAACCAGCAGAAGGCGTGACAGTTCCGCCAATTAGGCGCAACAATGTTGTCTTGCCGGAACCACTGCCACCCATAATGGCAACAACCTTGCCACGCGACATGGTCATGCTAACGCCCTTTAGAATTGAGCGCGAACCATATGAGAAGCTCAGATTTTTGACTTCAATCAACGTTTCAGGAGGCATGCTAACAAATAACTCAAGGTTGGATAATCGAAATTGGATTATACTTTCAAATGTTTTTTTGATTGAGTTTATTTTGCTGTATATATATTGCCAAGTCTTTCTTGATTTCTGGCGCCAACATATAAAGTCCGATTATATTAGGAATCGCCATGGCGAAAACCATAGAATCTGTAAATAAAATAATATTGGACAATTGTGTTGATGCACCAATCACAATAAAAATACAAAAAATTATTTTATATACCCCTTCTACGACATCCCGTTCGCCAAAAAGATAGGTTGCACATTTTAACCCATAATAAGACCAAGAGATCATCGTTGAATAAGCAAATAAAAACACCGTCAACGATAGTACATAAGGAAACCATGAAATGCCCGAGGCAAACGCACGGGATGTCAATTCCACGCCTTCTATCCCACCCCCTTCAACATAGGTTCCGGAAATAACAATAACCAACGCCGTTACCATGCAAATAATAACGGTATCAATAAATGGCCCGAGCATCCCTACCATGCCCTGGCTAACGGGTACATCGGTTTTGGCGACGCTGTGCGCAATTGCTGCCGAACCTAGACCTGCTTCATTAGAAAAAGCTGCACGCTGTACGCCCATTAATAAAGCGCCCATCAATGCGCCAAGTCCTGCTTGAGGATAAAGTGCCATTTCAAAAATAGTCTGCATAGCAGCAGGGATCGCTGCATAGTGAATTCCGATCACAACAAAACCAGCAACAATGTATATGATCGCCATAACCGGTACAACCCGGCTAGCAACGGCAGCAATCCACTGAATACCACCAATGATTACCAGCCCAACCAGAATAGCCATAAACAAGCCAAACAGCCAGCCTTTATCTGCTAGAAAACCTGCCTCACCGCCCGTTACGGTCAGCGCCTGTTGATATGCTTGGTTGGCTTGAAACAGCCCGCCCGCGCCAACTGTGCCACCAATACAACAGATAGCAAACAGTCCGGCCATGAATTTGCCCAGATGTGGAAAGCGATGACGGTCAAAGGCACTGCGTAAATAATACATGGGTCCACCCGAAATGGCATCTGGATGACGTTTAGAACCATGCTGGCGATATTTCACACCCAGCGTCACTTCGGCAAATTTGGTCGACATGCTAAACAAGCCCATGACAGCCATCCAAAATGCAGCGCCTGGCCCCCCCACCGATATTGCCACTGCGACGCCTGCAATATTTCCGAGCCCAACCGTTCCTGAAAGTGAAGTCATCAATGCTTGGAAACGGTTGATCTGCCCTTCTGCATTTTCGTTATCGTACTTGCCGCGCAGCACATCTATGGCATGACCAAAAAAACGGAAATTGACAAAACCAAAATAGATCGTAAAAAAGAGCGCAGCAACGACAAGCCAAACGAGCACAATCTTGATATCCAACCCCATGACTGGAACACTATAAAAAATTACTGCTGCCACGGCATTGGATATTGGTTCAAAGGTTGTGTCGATTACGTTATCAATCTGCATGACAAACAATTCTCCCTATAACAGACACATCACTTTGCTTAAGGGAACCAATAGTGAAATAGATAATACTGGTTATCCTTAATTTGACCATTTCTTTTATGCGCCATCTCTTTTCTCCCAGAATTAATTAGGTAGCTATATAAAGTATCCAACGAAGAAAATTTATAATTCCTGGAAACTGACTCACACTGTCACACCAGCCCTAAGAATAAAAAACACGGTCAATATCGCTGGAAGAAAATAACAAATAAAAGTTACTGATCATTGAAAAGCACTAAAAAACTGGTTAGTTCTTGATCATTAAGCAAAGACAAATGGCGTATTCTGCCATATTTTCTTCTTGCAATCATTTTACGCACATTATTTTCTTTGTTACACATCTTAACCGGCATGACGATTACTAAATTTCTAACCGTAAATAAACAATATCTAATTAGCATTATTGTTTTTTGTCTGCTCTCGCAGTTCACTTTTGCTACACAGATTTTTCGCTCAGAAAATCCACAAGGCGGCGTCACTTATTCTGACACCGCGGCAGCTGGCGCAAAACAGGTTGATATTCCTGTTCAAACCAACTGGTTTCTACATCGGATATCAAAAGTATATGATGGCGACACGATTGTATTAAAAAATGGAAAGCGCGTTCGCTTGCTTGGTATTAATACACCTGAAATTGAAAGTCGTTATCGAACAAGCGAACCCGGTGGTATTGCCGCAAAATCATGGTTACAGGAAAAACTGCAAAATAAAAAAGTACATTTGCAATATGATCAGGAAAAATATGACCGATACAAACGACTACTCGCCCATTTGTTTCTTCCAGGTGGGAAGCATCTTAATGAAGCGTTACTAGAAAACGGACTCGCGGTGTTAAATATCATGCCACCTAACTTGCGGCATAGCGCCAAACTTGCTAGTGCACAACAACGGGCAGAGAAACAAAAATTAGGAATTTGGTCCATGCCAAGATATCAACTTCTCCCAATTAGCAAAATTTCAAACAATAGTAGAGGATGGCAACGCTATATTGGCACAGCAAAATCAATAAAGAGAAGCCGGAAATATAGCCGTTTAATCTTTAATGAAAAAACAAATATCAGAATTGCCAATAAAAATCTTGAACACTTCCCTAAATTGGAAAATTATCTGGGTAAATCAATAGAAATTCGTGGCTGGGTATCGCGCAACGGCGAAAATTATTCAATGTTAATTCGCCATCCGAGTGCCCTTGTTTCTCACTAAAAGCTATCATAGCGAGAACGCTTTCGCCACCGAATACGGGTGAGTATTAAGCCGACGATCATTCCAACAAATAATACCAGTGCACCAGCAACAAACCAATCTCTCTCCTTGCGGGTACTTAATTCGTGATTTTCTTGTAACAATGTGTTCTTCTGAGATTCTGCATTCGTCAATCGTTGACGTAATTCTTTATTTTGACTATCAATTGCTAAAGTATTAGCAGCAACTTGCTTGATTTCAGTTAACTCATCGCCCAGTTTCTTGTTCTCACGCTCAAGTGTTTCCACACGTTTCGCAGAATTATCAAGTTGATGCTTAATAGCATCTACTTGTGAATGTATATTGTTTCCTTTAGTCGTTGTATTGGTCAGTTCACTACTTAAACTTTCCAACTGAACCCGCGCCGCCGGCTCCTTCATTAAGTAACGGCTGAGCACCCAGCCTTCCGTCCCCCCAGTGGTGCGAACCTTTGAGTAGCCATTATCAGGATCACGTTCTAATTCTTCCAGCGTTGTTCCACTTTTTATCATTCGCTGTATTGTATGACTGCCACTTGGGCCGCTACGCAGGGTAACCTCAAAGGTATCAGTCACGTAACGTGTTTCTGCCTGCACCAACATTGGCAAAAAGAAAATAAGGCAAATGAACCATAGCCACATTGACATAGTAAATCGAATTATCATAGAGCAAATATCCGAAATCAAATGATGTTCTCTATTAGCGCCAACAAGTGAGCAATTAGTCACAAATTTCAAGTGGCGCAGATAAGAAAATTAGAAAGTAATTATTCAGTACCATCGCAGCAACTGTTCAGATTGCTCCTAAAATTCGTCAGTTCAAGGCACAGAGTGAGAGTTTACACGTGTCATTGATCATTTTGTAACACCAAAATGGCGGGTTTTAGGGGCGTATATTAGAAAAACAATGATCAAGTTATCACATAATCCGCAGTTAACATTTCCAACAAATGTCCATTTGTATCACGAAAATAAACGCCACGCCCGCCATAATTATGATTAACAGTCATGTTCTCAGACTCACCGGGCGCACTCCCGTATTGAATTTTTTCATCCTTGATGCGCTGAAAAATTTCATCAAACTCATCCTCGGTTACTTTAAATGCGTAATGATGTGAATCGAACGAATCTTTACTGGAAAAATCAAGGCATAAGGTATCATTCACACGCACGACGATAAAAGGCCCAAATACACCAATATATTCAAACCCAAAAAGTCTTGAATAAAACTTGGCGGTTTCAACCTTATCATGGCTCGGTATGATGGTATGATTTAACGTGATTGCCATAGCAACATACGAATCCTTTAGTACGTCCTTGGTTTAGGCGGAAATGACGCGACCGTTAATGGTTTTAACCGCACTGGTTTGTAATCCAACCGCTTCCCGTCACGGAAATACAAGGTATGTTTTAACCAGTTCTCATCATCCCGCTCGGAAAAATCATCACGCGCATGCGCTCCACGACTTTCAACGCGAGCCTCAGCAGAAACCATCGTCGCCAGGGCGACTTCTATTAAGTTATCAAGTTCCAAGGCTTCAATTCGGGCGGTGTTGAATACCTGGCTTTTATCCTCAATTTCAGTATTTGCAACGCGTTCAGCAACTTCATTGATCTTCGCCACCCCTTGTTTCAATATATCCGCCATTCGAAACACCCCGCAATAAGTTTGCATGGTCCGTTTCATTGTATCCCTCACTTGCGCGACACTCTCG
The DNA here is from genome assembly GCA_021774205.1 of Nitrosomonas sp. Classification (GTDB taxonomy): domain Bacteria; phylum Pseudomonadota; class Gammaproteobacteria; order Burkholderiales; family Nitrosomonadaceae; genus Nitrosomonas. The sequence continues at coordinate 4,944 of JAJFJI010000124.1, read as the reverse complement.
CCATCTTTCTGATTGTTCAAGCGCGAAAGACGTGCCAGCGTCTTATCGGCTGCATCAGTCGGTAATGCTTTATGATGCGGGGCTTTTTTAAGATCTTTAATAACTTGCATACCAGCGGCACGCCCAAACACCACAATATCCAACAGTGAATTGGTTCCCAATCGGTTCGCGCCATGTACAGAAACACAAGCACACTCCCCAACCGCATAAAAACCGGCAACGACCTCTTCTGGCCCGGTCTTGTAGGGAGTGACCACTTGACTGTGGCGATTAGTTGGAATCCCCCCCATCATATAATGCGCGGTCGGAACAACAGGAATGGGCCCATTAATTGGATCAACATGTGCAAATTTAATTGCCAGCTCACGAATACCAGGCAAACGTGACTTGATTACATCGGCGCCAAGATGATCAAGCTTCAACAATAGATGATCTGCAGCCTTGCCACAACCACGCCCTTCATTAATTTCTATCGTCATTGCACGTGAAACCACATCCCGGCTGGCTAAATCCTTGGCATTTGGCGCATAACGCTCCATAAAACGTTCGCCATTCTTGTTGGTTAAATAGCCGCCCTCACCACGCACCGCCTCACTAATCAATACACCTGCACTATGCACCCCAGTCGGATGAAACTGCCAGAATTCCATATCCTGCAATGGAATACCAGCACGCGCCGCCATTCCCAAGCCATCACCAGTATTAATGAAAGCATTGGTACTGGCCTGAAAAATACGCCCGCCGCCACCTGTTGCAAATAAGGTAGCTCTTGCCTGCAAGAGCATCACTTTGCCAGTTTCCATTTCCAGCGCCGTCACACCCAATACATCACCCTGATCATCACGAATCAGGTCTAACCCCATCCATTCGACAAAAAACTGCGTATTCGCACTGATATTACGCTGATAAAGAGTGTGCAACATGGCGTGACCCGTACGATCTGCTGCTGCACAAGACCGGGTTGCCTGCTCGCCACCAAAATTTTGCGATTGACCGCCAAATGGACGTTGATATATTTTGCCATTTTCTAACCGATCGAAAGGCATACCAAAGTGCTCTAGCTCGTATACCACCTCGTTCGCTTGCCGGCACATAAACTCAATCGCATCCTGGTCACCCAAATAATCGGAACCCTTAACGGTATCGTACATATGCCAGTGCCAATTATCTTCCGTCACATTTCCAAGCGATGCAGCAATACCACCTTGCGCGGATACGGTATGTGAGCGAGTGGGAAAAACCTTGGATAACACGGCTACCTTAAGACCTGCTTCCGATAATTGCAAAGCGGCACGCATACCTGCGCCACCGGCGCCCACAATAACCACGTCAAATTTTCTTTTTGTTATTGTCACATCAACTCCAGAGGATTTCAGCGGACCACACGAGATAAAAAAACAATGACAGAATAACCAGTATCTGCAGTGTTAAACGTATCGCAATCGCATGAACATAGTCCATCAATACATTGCGCACCCCGATCCAGGCATGCCAGAAAAGACTTACAAGAAATAAAAAAGTAGCGATGCGCATCCATTGGTTATTGAATATCGTTTTCCATGCTATATAATCCTGTGGTGCTGAAATAAAAACGATTATCATTAACAGGATGATATAGACAGCCATTAGAACAGCAGACACACGCTGCACCAACCAGTCTTTTAGGCCATAGTGAGCGCCTGTTACAATCCGATCTGGACGTTTTACCATATGACCAACCCAAATAATATTGTCAAAATGATACCCGTGACCAATACCAGTTTGCTACTTGCGCGCGCCTGAGAAAGCGTAATTCCATAGTGCAAATCGAGCGCCAGGTAACGAATACCTGCACACAAATGATGAAAAAGAAACCATAGCAATAGTAACAATCCAACCTTAACAACGGGATTTAACAAAAAAGTTTGTAATTCCTCATAGCCATCTTGAGAACCCAGCATTAATTGCAAGGTACACAACAGCAAGGGAATACCTGGAAAAAATAGCAGTACACCAGTGAGACGATGAAGGATTGAAATCACTGCCGGCAAGGGTTGCCTGATTTTCAGTAGATTTAGATACTTGGGGCGTTTATTTTGCAATTTAGCTTCCATGCGATGAGATGCTAAGATAAAAGATTCTAAAGCAAAAATGAAACTCTAAATTTATATGCAAGTTTAGTCTGTTATGCCGCATGACACAACCCATGATCTTGCCATCGCACATGAAATTCCTTAAGAAAAAATGGAGCGGATGAAGGGAATCGAACCCTCGTCTTAAGCTTGGGAAGCTTCTGCTCTACCATTGAGCTACACCCGCATGATAAAATAAAAAAAGTAAGTCATCTGCCGCAATTCATCTGCCGCAGTTTACCCGATTCATGATACATACAGAAGAAATGATACGTCTCACGATCAATGGCCAGCCTCATCACTTTGAAACGCTCACAAATGTGACGCAATTAATTGAACATCTAGAATTACAAGGGAAACGTATTGCCATTGAACGAAATGGTGAAATCGTTCCCCGCAGTCAGTTTTCTGAGCAATTCTTAGCTGATGGCGATCAACTCGAAGTGGTCGTAGCGGTCGGCGGTGGTTAAAACATAGCACTTTACATAAGGTTTTCGGATTACATGGATCAACTTATCATTGCTGGCAAAGCGTATTCCTCACGATTGCTGGTTGGCACAGGAAAATATAAAGATTTTACCGAAACACGCATGGCAATTGAAGCCAGCGGTGCGCAAATTATTACAGTAGCAATCAGGCGCACCAACATCGGCCAGCATGCCAATGAACCAAGCCTGCTAGAAGCTGTTCCGCCTTCACAATACACATTACTTCCAAATACGGCTGGATGCTATACCGTCGAAGATGCAGTACGAACGTTACGCTTGGCGCGTGAGCTACTGGATGGTCACAGCCTGGTAAAACTTGAAGTACTGGGTGATCCTGAAACACTTTTTCCCAATATGGTCGAAACGATCAAGGCTGCGGAGATCCTAGTAAAAGAAGATTTCCAGGTGATGGTCTATACCTCGGACGATCCTATTATCGCCAGGCAACTGGAAGAAATCGGCTGCGTTGCAGTAATGCCACTCGCGTCGTTAATTGGCTCTGGCATGGGTATTTTGAACCCCTGGAATTTACAAATTATTATCGATAACGCAAAAATTCCGGTATTAGTTGATGCGGGTGTTGGCACCGCCTCAGATGCAGCGATTGCAATGGAATTGGGCTGTGATGGCGTATTAATGAATACCGCAATTGCTGCGGCGCAAAACCCGGTTTTAATGGCCACTGCCATGCGCAAGGCGGTCGAAGCAGGGCGTGAAGCATACTTGGCCGGGCGTATGGCCAAAAAACTATACAGCGCCAGCCCTAGCTCACCGGTTAACGGGGTGATAGCAAGTACGGGAATTCAAGCAACTGGCGGCAAGGGCTGATTTTCATTGCCAAACCAATCTTTTTTAGGCATGAGACAGCCCGTACGCAGCTTTGTCCTCCGCCAGGGGCGCATTTCCAATGCTCAGCGCCGCGCCTGTGAAATGTTACTGCCCAAATACGGCATTCCTTTTAAGTCAGGCTTAATAGATTTAAACCATATTTTTGACCGCAGCGCACCCAAGATCCTGGAAATTGGTTTTGGCATGGGAGAAAGCACGGCGACCATTGCGCAATCGCATCCGGGCAATGACTATCTTGCCGTCGAAGTCCATACCCCGGGTGTCGGCAGCCTGCTACATCAAATTGAAACACTCGAATTAACCAATCTGCGCATCATTCAGCACGACGTAATTGAAGTGCTGCAACATATGCTGGGCAATGGGTGTCTTGACGGCGTCCATATTTTCTTTCCTGATCCCTGGCCCAAGGCAAAACACCACAAACGCCGCCTAATCCAACCAGCCTTTGTTGCAAATTTATGCAAGCATCTAAAGCAAGGGGGCACCCTTCACGCCGCAACTGACTGGGAAGATTATGCAGAACAAATGCTGCAAGTACTGCGCAATGAACAACAACTGGCGAATACCGCTACAGACTATTCACCCCGCCCGGACTACCGGCCATTGACTAAATTTGAGCAGCGTGGTTTACGGCTGGGCCATAGCGTATGGGATTTGATTTTTCGTAAAATCAATTAGCAAATTATTAATCCCTCGCTTTCTTATACGTCAGGTAAAGCGCAAAACCGGTAAAAATCATGCCCCCTGCAATATTTCCCGCAATTACCGGAAATCCATTCCACAACCACCAATCTGCAATGGTAATATTTGCGCCCAACATCATACCCGCCGGTATTAAAAACATATTAACAATGGCATGTTCATAACCCAACGCAAAGAAAGTCATAATCGGGAACCACATGGCCGCAATTTTGCCGATCGTTGAGGCTGAAGTAAATGCCATGACAGCGCCCAGCGTCACCATCCAGTTACAAAGCAGCGCACTGGTAAAGGCGGCAATCGTGCCATCAAAACCGATACGCATATAATCCAGCGTCTTGGATTCGGCGATAGCCATAATTTTTTGCGCAACCGCTATGGTTGCAGGATCAATATGGCCCATCTTTGTTACGACAATAGTGTAGAGATAAGCATACGTCACACCGCCAATCAGATTACCGATTAACACCCATGTCCAGTTGACAATCAATCGGCCAAAACTTGCTCTTTTATCCTTAACCGCAATGGGAATTAACGCAAAATTTCCAGTTGCCAGCTCAAGGCCAAGCAGTATGATCATGACAAAACCAACAGGAAAAACCAACGCACCCACAATTCCAAGGCCCGTCTGGGTCATCGCCAAAATGGCAAGTGTCGTTGCATAGCCTAGAAAAACACCAGACAAAAAACCACGAACCAGCATATCTTTCACGGGCAAACCAGCCTTCTTGGCGCCTGCTTGCAACATACTCTCGACTATATCTTCCGGCTTAATAGCTGCCACCTTTCCTCCTAGT
>JAJFJI010000123.1 GCA_021774205.1 Nitrosomonas sp. | reverse complement strand
TTTTGGTGTGATTGAGCAATTGCGCAGCCAGCATCCTGACTGGAAATTTCTGGAACTGGTTCACCGTCTTGATCGGGAAACTTCTGGCGTATTACTGTTGGCAAAAAAACGACAGGCGTTGGTTGAATTACATCAGCAAATACGTCAGGGCGCAGTTAAAAAGCGTTATTTGGTGCTGGTCAAAGGCAAGTGGCGTAATCTCAAGCAAAGTGTGAAGCTGCCCTTAAATAAATATGTAACCACAACTGGAGAGCGTCGTGTTGCTGTTATTACTGATGCATGTCAGAACATTAAAGGAATGACGTCACATACCATATTTACTTTAATTAAATCCTGGAAGAACTTCAGTTTGTTGGAAGCAGATTTAAAAACCGGTCGGACACATCAAATACGTGTCCATCTTGCGCATCTTGGTTTTCCTATTGCAGGCGATGATAAATATGGAGACTTTGCACTTAACAAACAACTCGCCAAGAATAAACGTGAACCAAGTTTACAACGGATGTTTTTGCATGCCAGTAAAGTGGGTGTTACGCACCCATTATCCGGCGAACGAATGGAAATTGAAGCTCCTTTGGCGGATGATTTGCAAGCGTTTCTTGATGGGCTGGATCGGGACTCAGATGAGCCTCCAGTGCGATGTTGACTACTTGTTAATCCACGCTTGTGGCAACTTGCTCAGGTTGGAGCATGGGATATAATACTGACCATACATTTTCTACGATGATTTCCTGTGCCAGAATATTGGGATGGATTCCATCTGACTGAAAAAAATCTCGATTTTCTCCAAAACCGGCTAACAGGAATGGTACCTGTTCAAGTTGATAATTTATTGCTAGTTGCTGATAAATATCACGAAACTTTTGTGTATAGGTTATGCCATAATTGGGTGGTATTTGCATGCCAAGTAGCAGTACTGCCGCATTATTTTGCAAGCAGGCTTTAATGATAGCTTCCAGATTTTCATGGATGGATTTGATAGATGTACCCTGTAGCCCATCGTTGCCGCCAAGTCCGACCATGACAATGTCTGGTTGATGAGCTTGAAGTGCTTGCTCAATACGATTACGTCCACCCAGTGTTGTTTCACCGCTGATACTGGTATTGATCACTTGATAAATAGGCGAGTGCATTTGTAGTCGTTGTTCTAAAATATTAACCCATCCAGCTTCCGAAGGCATACCATAGCTCGTTGACAGACTATCGCCCAGTACCATAACCGTAATCGTATTGGTCGATGCAATCGCTACACCATAACTAGCGGTAAAAAGAAAACAAAGAATAATTAGGATTTTTTTCATAATGAATAATATGTTACAGCCAATTCTTCAAGCCAATGCGCTGACTAAACAAGTAAATACCGGCGATATTCAATTGACTATTTTGCAGAATATCGACTTAGAAGTAAATGCCGGTGAAGCCGTTGCTATTGTTGGCGCATCCGGCTCAGGAAAATCGACCCTTTTGGGATTACTCGCAGGATTGGATATGCCGACCCAGGGTAAAGTTCACTTGAATGGTATCGATATTTTTTCATTGAGCGAAGATGACCGGGCAGCTTTGCGAGGAAAAATACTCGGTTTTGTTTTTCAATCTTTTCAGTTATTACCTGCGTTAACCGCAATCGAAAATGTTATGTTGCCATTGGAACTTGCCGGCTTCAAGAAAGCTGATGCAACTGCACTGAAACTACTTGAACGCGTTGGATTGGAAAAGCGTTTAAAACATTATCCGAAGCAGCTTTCAGGGGGAGAGCAACAACGTGTTGCAATTGCTCGTGCTTTTTCCACAGATCCCAAGTTATTACTTGCTGATGAACCTACTGGTAATTTGGATGCTGCGACGGGCACGCAAATTATAGAGCTTATGTTTGAGCTTAACCGTGAGCATGGTACGACTTTAGTTCTGGTAACCCATGACGAAGCCATTTCCAATCGCTGTTCACGTCAAATACGGTTGGCGAGCGGGCAGCTTGTGCATAATCATGAAAAATAGTTAGTTTCTGAAAATCAAGCAGATGGGAGGAATTTTTAGTAAACCAGCTGCGCACGAAACATGAAAGTATCCAGATTATCTACCTTGCTCCCATCTCGATTGGTTAGCGGTGAATCTTTGATTTGTAACGCTTTGTCGTAACCTGCCATAAACCGAACAATTCGATTAGGGTACCAATTAAGCGCAATGGAAAGATTGGATAACTTGCCACCCTTGAAAGTGCCGTCATTCAAATCAACTTCGGCATAACGTGCCGCCAACTCCCAGGCCCCTAAACCGCTTTTTGTTAAACTAAATGCTTTGCTAGGGATCACGCGATGAAACATACCTTTCTTATAAATGCGTGATTCGCCAGTAAGTGTCCAGGCTGCTTCTGCATACCAACCACTAAAATTTAAACTCAGTCCTTCGCCTTTGGGATCTACCCAGCTATTGGTATATTCGCCACTTGCACTGAAAGGACCCATTATGCCACTTCCTTCCAGTCCTAACATTTTGATGTTATTGACATCAGCTATGCCAGTTTTGATTAGATTCAAATTTGACATATGGGTTGTTTCATAGGCTAATGCCAATTGCCTGTCGCTTATATCGCTCGCATCATCCGGTTTACGATAATTACCGGCCGCACCGATATGGATGACTCTTTTTTTTTCGGTTATCGGTGCATAAGTTATTCGAGAATTCACCGACCATCCTTTATCCTCGAAAATGTCATGCTTATTGGAGTCGAGCGTGTCTCCATAGATTCCGACCTGTCCAGTCCAGTTTTGTCCATGACTAAATATGTTAAGGCCAACGGCACGATTGACGGTTGGCCCATTCAATACATTCATGGCTGAACGTTCCATAAACAGCATATCATTTGAGCTTTCTTGCAGTTCACGACTAAAAGCTTGTTTTTGCTCTCCTATCCTAATTCGGGCAAAATTCAGACCATCATATTGAAGAAACATGTCTTTGATTGCCACGTTACTATCAGCAAAGTCAACTTCGCTTCTAAAAAACCAGTCTTTAAAGAACGTACTTTCGAATCTGATGCGTCCGCGTCGTAGTTCTGTACCGTTATTGGCTTCAATATTATTTCCATTTGCATTACGAAAATTATCATCAGAGCTAAAAGAAACATCCGCATGGATGCGGCCGCCCAGTCTAAAACTGAAATTCCCATCTTCTGTCTCAAGTCTAAACACCCCATCTTCTCCCTGCTTGATTCGAATGTTACTACTCGTTAATAACTCATCGGTTGAGGTTTTAATTTCTGCTACTTCTGCTTCTTGACTATTATTAGCAGATGAGCCCTCGATACTTTGGAAAGCCTTGATATATTCGTTGTTAATCCTAGATTTTGAAAAAAGTTGTTTAGTTTTATTTTTAATATAAAAATCGAGTGCAAAGGCATTAGATGGAAGGCTGGTACAAAAAAGAACAATGCATAGTGACATGAATTTAAGGTAATTCATTTTTTGTCTCAGAAATATGGCCTCTACCAGCTTCAGCAATCGATGGCACTCCCAGCACCAAAATCAATAGCATCATCCCCAGCAAATTTTTGGGCATTTTTTTTTTACTTTCATCAGATGCCTCCTTTCGATGAATTGATGCAAATCGATTTCTGATGAGACGATTCTACAGGGACTTACCTGAATGAAAGCTGAATATTAGTTTTGATTGTCAGTTAGCATCAATAATATCAATCAGATACAGCTTAAATTTAGTTGTTAGTCTACACAAACCTATTCGAAATTCTTTGCTACGGTCAGGCGCGTCCTGTGATGTGAAGGAGATGTTACTCACTTTTAAAACGCTGAAAGGTATGACTCTCGTGTCGGGATGACCTGTTGATTCTTTTTAATATTTTTTTAATTATTCATGTCAAGTGTCTAACCAAAACAGCCATTAATACTAATACAGCCTATCGTTAATTTAGGGGCGGGGTGAATAAAAATTTGTTCGGTTGTTTCTACTATCATTAAGTTGTCAAGATGAAAATACGCAATACTTTCTGCGGAACGCGTACTTTGTTATATGAAATGAGTGATGAGTTTCGAAAGTTAGCGAAAAAATTGCGCGTAATACATCCATCAGTTGTATAAGCCAGCCATCACTTCATTCCAAAACCAGTTTTTTAGATTGGCAACCCTTTCAAGGCAGTCAAAACAAAGTGAATCATTTTTGATTGCATGTTTGTCGCCATAATGAATATTGACATTAGTGCAACTTATATAAGGTCTGCCAACGGCAACATTTACTACCTTCGCCTATCCTTTATGCACATCGGTCGCTGTGGATTGAGGTGCGCGGATCTGCATTCATTGTGTTATTTTTTGGTGTCTGACTTGGTTATTGTTTTGATTGTTTTTAATGAATATCAGATAGTCATGGTAACAATTCTTTTCTAAATGCAAGGTTGTAGGAGTAATACACAGTACATTTTTAAGCGTTAGTTTTTGATAGTGCATGGTGCGATTGAACATTTATAACTATAATTTATCAAATTGGATTGTAACTATTCAGGTTGCCACTATAATCCTAGTTGGCTTTTCGGTGTTACAAAATGATCATAGGCACGTGTAAACTCACATTTTGTGCTTTGAACAAACAAGTATCAGGAGCAATCTGAACAGCTACTGCGTTGGCCTGTATAGTTGCTGTTAGATTTAGTTGAGCGATTTTTTGTTTTTTTTGCTAATTGATCATGAACCGTGATCTATCAATACATTTATGAATTTCTTTAGCCTTTCTTTTCGTATGCTACGCCGTGATTGGCGCGCGGGTGAATTACGTGTTTTAGCGCTGGCATTGATCATTGCAGTAAGCGGCATCACCACAGTCGGATTTTTTGCTGATCGGGTGCAGATGGCACTCTCTCTTGAAAGTAATCAATTGCTGGGTGCTGATTTACTGGTTATTTCGGATCATCTCTTGCCCCAGCATTATGATGATGAAGCAAGGCGTTTAGGGCTGGCAACGTCAACTATGATGCAATTTCCCAGTATGACCTCTAATGGCGACGACAATTTGCTTGTCGAAATCAGGGCCGTAACGGATGGCTATCCATTGCGCGGCAATTTGCATCTTGCCGACGTGACGAGTCAGACAGCGTTGCCTGAAAATACGCGCGTTGCGGATTCGGTGCCGACGCCGGGGACGGCTTGGATTGATGAAAAACTGATGATTCGCTTGGCACTTAAACAAGGTGACATCATTGATGTCGGTGCGATACAGCTGGTCGTGGCGGCACTGATTATGCGCGAACCGGATTATTCTGTCGGCTTTATCAACCTTGGGCCACGCCTAATGATTAATGCAGCCGACTTGCCCGCTACTAAACTGGTTCAACCCGGCAGCCGTATTTCATATCGCTTGCTGATAGCCGGTGAAACCGGACGAGTGGAAAAATACCGTGAATGGCTACAGACTCAACTGGTGTCTGGGCAACGAATCGAAGGTATTCGTGACGCCCGTCCAGAAATCAAGGCAGCGCTGGAACGGTCAGAAAAATTCCTTAGCCTGGCTGCGCTGGCAAGTGTTGTGCTCGCGGCTGCTGCGGTTGCACTGGCAGTTCGCCGTTTTACCCAACGTCATCTTGATGGTTGTGCCGTGATGCGTAGCCTGGGTGCCAGCCAGGCAGGATTGCTAAGCTTATATCTTTATTATTTTATTGCACTGGGAATGATTGCCAGTACTATTGGCTGTCTGGTT
>JAJFJI010000122.1 GCA_021774205.1 Nitrosomonas sp. | reverse complement strand
TGGCACGGTCAATTCGATTAACTGGGCGCGTATCGTGGCGCAGATTATCTATTATTTCAAAGGGTATTTTGCAGCGACTAGCTCGAATAATGAACAAGTGTCATTTGCCGTTCCATCTGGTAATTTTGGTAATATTTGTGCAGGCCATGTTGCGCGTATGATGGGATTGCCTGTTAAGCAGTTGATCCTTGCCACCAATGAAAATGATGTGCTGGATGAATTCTTTCGGACGGGCCTTTATCGTCCACGAACAAACGTCGAAACGCAACATACCAGCAGTCCTTCCATGGATATTTCCAAAGCGTCCAATTTTGAGCGGTTTATTTTTGACTTGGCAGGGAGAGATTCAAATAAAGTCAAGGAGTTATGGCAGGCTGTTGATAAAGGTGTGGCGTTTGATCTTTCCAATACCCCTTTGTGGGAAAAGATAAAGGATTTTGGTTTTCTGTCGGGTTCCAGTAATCATGCGGCGCGTATTGCGACTATACGAAAACTCTATCAACGATATACTGTATTGGTGGATACCCATACCGCAGATGGTTTGAAAGTAGGTTTGGAGTGTCGTGAGAACGGAATACCATTAATTTGCCTGGAAACAGCACTGCCGGCCAAGTTTGCAGAGAGTATCACCGAGGCAACTGGACATGAACCAAATCGGCCAGCGGGTTATGAAAATATTGAAGATTTGCCGCAACGATATGTTGTCAAGGATGCGGATGTCGATGCGGTTAAGGCTTATATTACTGAGCAAGCAAAATAATTTCAGTGTGTTATAGGATCAGATTCGTTTTTTCCTTGTGGCCTAGTCAGTCAACTATTTTGTATTGCACCCAGGCACTTAGTTGATATAACAGCAAAACCTCTCGTGATTGCCCAAAAATAGAATTTGCTGCAGCAAGAAAGCTATTTTGCTCCTATTTTCGATTGTTATGCAAAGATCACTGAGACCACAGCATTTCTAATCCCCAGCTATTTATTTGTCCAGGTTTTAGTCTACAAAATGACCCAATTAACACCAGGATTATTTTTCGGTGGTGTTTGTGTGCTGATCATTAGGAAATACATGGCGTTAATTCACATGCCCAGTTAGCCAACAATTTTCATGTAATTTTCGCGAATTTTACATTTATCATAATGAGTATTACTTGTGATTAATTGTTTTTCCTTGCGAAGGCTACTATTTTGAGTGTGAGTTGAGTACGAAGGGTTAAGCCGGAATTTGATAACGACTGTTAGAGCAGCATGTTTTGTGCGATTTTTTTTAAAAATATAGGTTACACGCGTTATCTTTATAGAAGATTTTGTTTCATTTAAACAAATTTTTTGCTAAAATTGTTGAAGAATTTTCATGGGCTTTTTCAGCCCATTTTTTATTTGTGGCGGGTCTATGGAGTTGGATAATTTGCTGGAGCCAACTTTGGCGAACATGGGTTATGAGTTGGTTGAAGTGGAACAATTGGCACGAGGCACATTGTTGCGAATATTTGTTGATAAGGAAGGTGGGATTAGTATTGATGATTGTGTGTTAATCAGCAACCATTTAAGCAAGTTACTTGCAGTGGAAAATATTGACTATAGCCGACTTGAAGTATCTTCACCTGGCCTCGACAGGTGCTTGAGAAAAGAAACTGATTTTTATCGTTTCAGAGGAGAGCGGGTGAAGTTGAAACTTCGTGTAGCACTGCAAGGGCAAAGAAATTTTGAAGGGATTTTGCTGGAAGTAAATAATGATAAATTGAAACTTGAAGTCGAAGGAAAAGAGCTAGATATAGAATTAAATAACCTTGAAAAAGCCCGTTTAGTACCAAAACTTTAGGTATATAAAAATTTGGCTGGAGGAATATGAGCCGCGAAATTTTACTGTTGGTTGATGCGTTAGCGCATGAAAAAAGCGTTGAAAAAGAAATTGTTTTCACGGCATTGGAAATGGCATTGGCATCTGCCGCAAAAAAACGATTTCAAGAAGATGTGGATACTTTTGTATCGATTGATAGAGTAACGGGGGATCACCAATCTTTTCGCCGTTGGTTGGTAGTGGCTGACGAAGAATTTGATGACCCTGTCCGACAAATTGCGCTAAGTGATGCATTGCAACAGCATGCTGAAATTGAGTTGGGAGAATTTATAGAAAAACCCCTTGAGTCAGTAGAATTTGGGCGAATTGGCGCGCAAGCGGCCAAACAAGTGATTTTTCAAAGAATCAGGGATGCTGAACGAGAACAAACTTTAAATGATTTCCTCGAGCGCGGGGAATTTATGATAACCGGGACTATTAAGCGCATGGAGCGGGGTATTGCCATTATTGAGTCCGGAAAAATTGAAGCAGCTTTGCCGCGTGACCAGATGATTCCCAAAGAGAACTTGCGTATCGGTGATCGGGTGCGTGCATATATGTACAAAATTGACCGCGGCGCAAGGGGCCCACAGTTACAACTTTCTCGAATTTCGCCAGAGTTTCTTGTGAAATTATTTGAACTTGAAGTGCCAGAAATTGAAGAGGGTCTGCTAGAAATCAAGGCGGCGGCAAGAGATCCTGGTTCGCGTGCCAAGATAGCCGTCAAATCTAACGATTCACGTATAGATCCGATCGGCACCTGTGTCGGCATGCGTGGCTCCAGAGTGCAATCAGTCACTAGCGAGTTGGCTGGGGAACGTGTTGATATTGTTTTGTGGTCCGATGATCATGCAGCTTTTGTTATTAACGCGCTAGCACCGGCTGAGGTAAGCGGCATTATGCTTGATGAAGAAAAGCGTAGCATGGATATTGTCGTAGACGATGATAATCTTGCTCAGGCAATTGGCCGTAATGGTCAGAATGTCCGGCTTGCGTCTGAATTGACTGGGTGGGAACTCAATATCATGACAACGGAAGAATCGGAGACTAAGCAAAAAGAAGAAACTTCAATAATCTGTAAAAACTTCATGAAAAAATTGGATGTCGATGAAGAGATGGCTGAAATTCTAGTAGATGAAGGTTTTTCAACATTAGAAGAAATAGCTTATGTGCCTATCAATGAAATGCTTGAGATTGAGTCATTGGATGAGCAAACGGTTAATGAACTACGTAATCGAGCACGTAACATTCTTTTGACTGATGCCATAGTTAATGAAGAAAAAGTCGAACATGCCGCTGAGGATTTGCTTTCACTGGAAGGCATGGACATTCATATTGCACGTGAGCTAGCTGCCAGAGGCATCAATACTCAGTCTGAACTTGCTGATTTGGCTGCAGATGATTTAGTAGAAATGACGGGTATAGATATCGAACGTGCCAATCAGTTGATAATAAAGGCGCGCGAACCTTGGTTTGCTTAATGTGTCTATTAGAGTTGAATAAGGAGCGATTCGGACAACTGCGCGATTACAAGTTAGAAAGAGCTGGAATCTTAATTTTTTTAATCAACCCAGCTGTGGATCAAAATATACGTAATTTAGTATAATTAGAAGGTTGTAATTAAGCTATTCTTGAGAAGGCTTGGGCTAACTTATTACAAAAAATAGTGTTTGGGATGATGAAGGGTAATAAATGACTCAAATGAGTGTAGAGCAATTTGCAAATGAACTGGGTTTGTTACCGACCGTATTGTTGGAACAGCTTCAGGCTGCTGGCGTAAAAAAAATGTTGATCAAAGACAATTTGACCGAGAAAGATAAGGCTCAGTTACTCGATTATCTCCGTAAGGCGCATGGAGATACTGAAACTAAAAACAAAGTTTCCTTAACGCGTAGGCAATCTTTTGAAATCAGAAAGTCCGATAATACAGGGAGAGCTCGCACCATTCAGGTTGAAGTTCGAAAAAAACGCACCCTTGTTAAGTCTGCAACACGTGAGATCACTGATAGTAAACCCGCAGAAGCCTCAACCCCAAAAGTATCTACCCCTACGCCTGCTTCCACGCCAGTTATCGACGCAGCGCAGTTAGCATTACGTGAACAAGAAGCAAAAAAACAAGCTGAACTAGTTGCGCGTCAAGTAGCTGAGATCAAGGAAAAGCAGCAACGCAAAAAAACGATTGCTGCTGAGGTAAAAAATGATGATGAGCAAGTGGCTGCTCCCAGTAAAGCGTCATCGACAGTGGAAGCAACACCATCTGATCAATCTTCAGTTACAACACCAACGCCTGTTGCAACGCCGGCATCTGACAAGAAAAAAATAGCGGAGTCTCAACCCGGATCAACACAAGGTACTTTACATAAACCAGAAGTAAAACAAGATGAAAAGTTAGAAAAGAAAAAGAAACAAACCAAGCAGGTTGTCTGGAAAGATGCAGATACCAAAAGACGCAGTGTTAAGCCACGAAGCGGTGTATCCAGTGGTATGGAGTGGCGAGGACGTAAGGACAAGCGTAGCAAATCCGCTTCATCGAGTGATGCACAAAGCATCCATGTGTTTAATGCGCCGACTGAGCCAATGATTCATGAGGTAATCGTGCCTGAAACCATTTCAGTTGGAGCACTGGCCCAAAAAATGTCGGTCAAGGCGGCTGAGGTTATAAAGGTGTTGATGAAAATGGGTAACATGGTGACCATTAACCAAATGTTGGACCAAGATACCGCCATGCTTGTTGTCGAAGAAATGGGCCATACCGCGAAATATGCCGCATCGGATAGCCCGGAAGCTTTCCTAACTGACGTAGAAACTTCAACATCCGCAGCGGAAATGGAAACACGTGCGCCAGTTGTAACGGTAATGGGTCATGTTGATCATGGAAAAACATCTTTGTTGGATTATATTCGAAGGAGCCGGGTAGCGGGTGGCGAAGCTGGCGGCATTACACAGCATATTGGTGCTTACCATGTAGAAACTGATCATGGGATGGTTACTTTTCTGGATAC
>JAJFJI010000121.1 GCA_021774205.1 Nitrosomonas sp. | reverse complement strand
CTAGCGGGTTAAAGTCCCGTCCGAGGAGTTGTCCGTACGCCTTGGTAGCATGAGGAAGCGGCGTTGTGGTAACACAGGGTCGTGAGTTTTCACACAGCAAGAGAGCAGGCCGTAACGCAAGTGAACCTACACGTAGCCTCGTAAACTAAATTGGAGGGGCCGACCCTGTGGTCTGAAGGGGAAGGCCGTTGAATGTTGGCCAAAACGCCACGAATAATTTCAACATCCGGCTCTGCGCAAACTTGCTTGATCACATCGCGCACATATTCGCGGATTTCCCCGCGCAGCACCTTAAAAAGGTACTTGGGAACCCAAACAATATGGTAACGATGGTGAAAAAGGGTGTGACTTCCAGTTGTGTAGCTCATATTCTATCTCCTTAAAATGGGTGTTTACCCGGCTGCGCCTGACACCCATTTTAAGGAGATAGAATATGAGAATATAACGGCTAAAGCCTCTTCCCGCCTGAAGGCGGGGGCTTGAAACCTAATTGTGGGAGTCAATGACTGCTAATCAGGTAGCCGAGAGTTTCTCACCCTCAGCACTTACAATACTCTGCATGCAAATCTGCGCATGGCGTTTCACTTTCAATGAGGGTACTTGATCCATCCATCACGTAACATATTAGGCCTCTTTGATTTTTTTATAACTGAAAATTGCGATGACTGTCACCGTTACTATGGTTTTTGCAAGAGTCGTAGCTTATTCATCTTAACTGTGGATCTAACAAGGCTTGTTATAATGAAACCTATATCGACCAAATGCTTTAAAAATTATGGAGATATCATGATGCTTGCCTTAATAGATGTCATTTTTGACGTAATATATTACGTCATTTCGGAGGTCTAATTCTAGCCAAAAATACACGTAGCAATTAACTATGAAGATAAAGTTTAAGTGTCCGCATTGTGAAAGCGATTTTTATGTAGAAGGAGATGAAAGAGATAGGGTATGGGGTTGTACTTTTGATTGTCCTAGCTGCAAATCTTTGCTCGTTGCTGACGAAAATACTGAATCTGCAAAAGACTTTCACAAATGGTTGCACGCAGATTTGCCTATTTGGCCTGCTCATGGGATTGGTACGGGACACGTCGAAATTGATCCTCTCGGGAAAATTACATTAACAGAGGATGGAATTACGAAGCCCGCTGAGTTAATTCCAATAATAACTCGCTTAAAAAAGCGAATGCCATTGGGCACAAAAATAGAAATTCAACCGAGCGAATTAGAAAATCACGTTGATGTTCGAGTGCTACTGCCCGGAAATAAAGAATTTAATCAGTTTAAAAACTTAAAAGTAGAAAATAACGTTGTAGATATTCCACTTAAGTTGATTTTTTTATGTCACGCAAAAGAAGATAAGGGATTTGTTAATGAGCTCAATAATAAACTTATTAGTGATGGGTTTATAACTTGGCTCGATACTCAAGATCTTCTTCCAGGAGATGAATGGAAGCAAAAAATAGAAGAAGCAATGGAGCAATCGGATTATGTGATAGTGGTTCTTTCAAAGAGAAGTTTAAGTAAGTCTGGTTTCGTAAATAAAGAAATAAGGTACGCTATTTCACAATGGGAATACAAGCCATTAGGGAAAAAATACATTATTCCGATTATGATAGATGAGTGTGATCTTCCAAGGGGACTAAAAGAGCTTCAATGGCTTAATATTGAAGGAGATAATTGGTGCCAATCGTTATTAGAGGCGCTTGTACTTGGCTAACAAATGGGTCGAGCTGACATACCTACGCAGTGTTTTTTGTGCTATTTGAAGCACAAAAAACACTGCTACGGCATGCTGCTGACCCTTGGCTTTATCTCTGTTGAAAATGAGTTTTGCGTTATCTCGCTGACCGCTGTGGGTCCAGACTGTGTGAAAACTCTGGAAATTTGTAAAATTAGGAAATTATGGGTATCAAAATGCATTGGCTAAGGTGAGATCGTCGTTTATACGGCAATCTGCGAGGCCAAATTTTAAATCCCAAAGAGTTTTCACACAGCCTGGGCCATCAACAGTCGGTCACCAGTTTCCAGTGAACGGCTGGTCAACCTTAAAAAACGATCATTCAGTAAATCCTAACTTTTAGGTAATAGTTAAAGTGTGTATTGGTTCAGGTGTTAGGAAATTGTACAGACACTACAGTTACTAGCTTTCGATAAAATAACAAGAAAACCGGGTCAAAACCCATACAGGTACGTAATAACCAATAGCGTTAATTGTTCTGGAAATTATTGTTTGTTCTGCCTTCCTTTTGCAATAACGTTGTTCAAAAGGGTTTTATGGCAAGTTGTAGCAATATGCGTTAAGAACTAAACTAGATACTAAAAATCAGTTTATTAAAATTAAAATATTTTATTTGCAAGCCTCTGAATGATAGTGCCTGAAGATATTAGCTCTTAATTCGTATTTAATTGAATTTGTTTATACTTCTCAAATAGGCGGACACAATGGTCAATATCAATACGACAACACCCCCTTTCATTACGAATACTTTTGCTGAAAATGTCTTTGATCTTCTAAATGTTCGTATAGAACCGGAAATTTCTACGGTATTTAAGATTGATGATGACATCATACTTGTTTTTGATGAGAAGGTTATTTCAGGTGGTGGCGAGATTGTGATCAATAGCGATACGGATACTCGTCACATTAGTATCGAAGATGCCAGCCAGGTGTCATTTGAATCACTGACAGCATTCTTGTCTACTTGGGTTGCAGGTAGTGAACCGCGAACTGAGCTCCTGGAATTTGGTGCACTAATCATCAATCCGGAAACTGATTTGCTGCCTGACACGACTTACACAATCCAAGTAGACGATGGTGCGCTTGCAAATTCTGCTGGAAATGCGCTCGCAGGCTTCAATGACATTGCTATTATGACAGTTGATTCAACACCTAATCTTATGGGGAATAATCCGTTTGATGGCGCTACAGATTTCAAGGCGGATGAAAATATTTTTCTCTCTTTTGATGAAACAGTTGTCGCAGGTACTGGAGATATTGTTATTAGTAGCGAAACGGACATGCGCACTATTGATATTAATGATACCAGCCAGGTCACATTTGATGATAAGGGTATCGTAACCATCAATCCGCAAGAAGATTTGACTCCAAATACTGTCTATACACTACAAGTACCTGATGGGGCAGTAGTCGACATTGAAGACAAAATTTTTACCGATTTCAATTCGATAACTTTTACGACCATAGCAGGCTCGCTTCCACAGCTTCGATACAGTAATCCGGACAATGGTTCAAGTGAATTTCAGGTTAATGACAATATCGAACTGCATTTTGATGAAGCAGTTAAAGCTGGCACGGGTAATATAGTTATCAGCAATGATTCAGATGTTCGAACGATTGCTATCAATGACACCAGTCAGGTTACCTTTGATAACTTTGATAGGTTTGGTACTGTGATTATCAACCCAACAGATGATTTGATGCCTGATGTGTCTTATACAGTACAAATAACTAGTGGTGTGATTACAGATCAATCCGGCAATGCTTATAACGGTTTTGACAATGGCGCCTTCTCTACAACTGAAATCCAGCCGTTCTCATTCTTTGGCACAATAAGAGATGGGAAAGTATCATCTCTTAAAACGGATGAAAATATCGCAATTTTTATTCCAAATAATGTTATCGCAATCGCAGGGAGCGGTGACATTACTATCAGTAATGACTCAGACATTCGTACCATTGCCATTGACGATACCAGTCAGGTTACATTTGATACAGCAGATGGCATTGTAATTATTGACCCCAAGGAAGATCTGATTCCAGATACAACCTATACCGTTCAAATGCCCAGTAGCGCAATTATTGGCACGGAAGGAAATCTTTTTGCTGGCCTCAATGAAGCTTTTTTAACAACAATTGATCCTGGACCTATTGTTCTACCTGTTGTACCTGTTCCACCTATTTTTTTTAATATTTTCAAAGCTGATCATGATTTTGTGTTAATTTTTGATGAAGCAATTATCGCGGGTGAAGGTGATATTATTATCAGCAACGATGTAGATGTGCGTACGATTGCGATTGATGACGCCAGTCAGGTTACATTCATGGGCCGATATGTAGTTATTGACCCCAATGATGACCTTGCCCCTGGACAATATACCGGAACAATAACCAGTGGCGCGATTACAGACAGGACAGGAAATACATTTGCTGGTATCAGTGACGCTTCTTTTACGGTGAACGATGCAGCACCAATATTAACTGATAGCAATCCGCATAATGGCGACACAGATTTTAGCGTTGATGAAAATATCAAGCTAGTTTTTGATGACATCGTTGCGGCTGGAAGCGGTAATATTCTCATCAGCAACGGTACAGATACAAGAACTATCGCTATCGATGATGCCAGCCAGGTGACTTTTAAAGAATTTAATTGGCCGAACACATTTGCCCCTCCTATTAAAACTGGAATAGTAATTATCGATCCGACAGAAAATCTTGTTTCGGGGACGACTTATACAGCAGAAATAGCCCCAGGTGTTATTACAGATGCAGATGGAAATCCTTATGCAGGAT
>JAJFJI010000013.1 GCA_021774205.1 Nitrosomonas sp. | reverse complement strand
ACGCGATAGTACATGCCGTACCCACAATTAAGTGAAGATACGCCACAAAAGGAATGAGCGCTATCCACAATAGCGCAATCAAGTTACCAGCGCTTAGCAGATTTCTTGTGTAAACGCTTTGTTCATCAAGGCGTAAAAATTCTGAGGAGAATAATGACAGGCAGATAATCGCGAAGTTAGACACAATAATCAGGCTGTTGTTATTCCAATTCGGCGCATGCGGCCACAAATAAGCGAAGCTTATCCCGGTTAAGTCGCTTTGGACTAGCGCATAAAAAAATACCGTAGCGGCGAGATAAAGATAACTTTTTTCCTGCGTGGATAGAAATAGAAGAAAATTGTAAATCGCCATGACTACCATAGCACCAATAAACAATCCAAAAATCAGGATTTCTATGCTTTTGTATGCGATAAAATTTTCTGGCTGCCAGATATAAATTGGCACCTGCAACGAAGAACCTGTTTCTACCCGTATTCGTAAATCTATTTTGCTTTTTGCCTCTATCTGTACAGGAAGCACATAGGTTGGATACTTAACTGGCCGCGTGTTAAAGGGCAGTAGGTCGCCAGTTCGGTGGTCGAATTTGACTGTGCCAGTTTCATCCAGTCCCTTAATATGAACCTTGTCGAGTAATGCATACGCTACTTCAACATATACTTGTTTCTCGACGTTGGCCGAATTTTCAAGGGAAAATACAAACCAATGCTTCTCATTCAAAAAACCGAAGTTGAGCTCATCCTGTTTCGCATATTGGAGTGCATCACATTTTATAATTGTTTCAAAGTTTGCATCAGGGCATGCTTGAGAGGACGCAAAACGCAATTTGTCTGTCAAACCAGCTGGCTTGTTAGTCAGTTTTGCTACATCAAGTGACTGTCCGTGCACATGGGTACACAACATCAGTAGGCCGCATAGCAAAGTAAAATGAAGGTAAAACCAGTTACTTTTTAGAGGCACTATTATTACCAGTCTCCTAAAAAAATATGGTCGATCAGCGTGGGTTTGGTGACCTATGGCTCATACTCCTGTTCAGACCGAGACAAATTACATTTTTCGTATCCTTAACAGCGTAAGAAATAGTGTAGGATACATTAAAAGGAAGCGTGCGATTCAGCTCAAGAAAAAATTTCTGGGCACGAGTTAATTTGTCTCTATTGAAGGGCTTGACAAACATATTATGCGCGTTTTTATTGGTAATCAAGCGGTGTCATGAACAGATAAAATTAGGTGTGTATGTGTAGGCAAAGCCGTTAAGCGTCTACTGTGTTAATGAACCTTTGCCGGATGTTATTTAGCTGATTTTCTGGGTTTGGTTTAGTTGAAATCCATTCTTTCTACGCAAATATCTTTTAAAGCTTGCCATTCTTTTTCATCAAGCGTTTTTTTATAATTTGTGGCACGTATTTCGTCGGTTTTAAGCTTGTTGATACGTGTTTGCGTGTGTGGATGCGTTGAGAAATACACCAGAAATTCAGGAAAATCAGATTCATCACCGCTGCGTCTTTCTGCTTCTTCTTTCTTGAGGCGTTCAAAAAACAACCCTAGGCCTGACGGGTCAATATTGGCTTTTCTGAGGAGGTTCTGGCCAACTAGATCTGCCTCGAGTTCGTCTTGTCGATTATAGTGAAGCTGATTAAAAATCCCGGCGAGTTTTGCAGTATTGCTAATCGCACCTGTATTGCCAAACATCATTTGCAACGTCAAGGAAATCCCTAGATTCCGGGTAAGCGATTTCATCGGGTGATTCATTTCGATATGCGCCATTTCATGCGCGAGTATGCTAGCTACCTCATCTACAGAATCTGCTTTTTTTAAAATACCACTGAAAATCACCAAGTGCCCACCAGGTGCGGCAAGCGCATTGAGTGTTTCATCATCTGAAACGACGCGAACATTAAATGCGATGTCACGCTTCATGCCTTGCTGAAGTTTTTGAACCATTTTTTCAAGCGACGCTTGCCCTTTTGGTGCAACACATACGGGGCCATTTATTGAAGATTCAATGGCCAACTGCCCGATTTTTTTCTCAGTGCTTTGCGGGATCATTTGGCTGGCGTATTCAAACAATTTTGGGCCGAATAAAACAGTTCCCAAAATAAAAGTGACAGACAATCCTGCATAACCCATCAAATAATTCCAGCTTGTGGAGAGGGTGATGCCTGGAAAAGCGCTTTTTGGAAGTTTTGCTTTTAGGTGGCTCCAGTTTTCTGGTTCGATGTAAAGCCGGGCGTTTGGGGTTTTTCTAGCGGTGAGTCTGGCCGGTTGCGGCGGCACAGGCTGTTCCAGTATTTTTATTTCCTTATAAGGCCAGTTTCTCTCCAAAGATTTATCTGGCGTTTCGATATGCAAGTTTGTGCGGTATATCTCGACAAGCACCTGATAGGGCGTTGCCTTTTCTCCATCATAAAACTTTGCCTCAAAAGAAATTAGGGTCATTAAATCAAGCCAGTGTTTAGATCCAGGACTTCATGAAGACCCTCGGCGTCAGCGGATTTTTGACTGGCGGTCTGGTTAATTTTGGAGGTTTCCAGATCCCCTTTAATTTGTGTATGCTCAGCGAAGAAACGTAAATTGCGCTGCATAATATAAGGCATGCCTATGCCGAACGTGCCGATCAGAATAAAAAAATTGCCAAGTTTTAGCTTGAGTAGCGCTATGGTTGTAACGGTACTTCTGAAACCGATATCGGCGGCATGTAAGTTATTAATCATTTCATGGATTAGTGCGGTTTTGTACATTAATCGTGCAAGTGGAAAAAGTAGAAACGGTAAAAGAATAAATGCGATAGCAGTAAGAAAAACAGGTTTTCCAGAAAATAATTGTAAAGAATTTATGCCGGGCGTGCCTTGCGCAGCCATTAAAATTTCCGCGATTGGCAAGGAAGCCGATATTAATTGCATGCCTAATAACACAATGAATAATAAACCGATGGCTATTGCATAGGTCGCAAGATGAATGTTCATCAGGTTTTTTCCGTTTCCAGAAAAACTAAATGGAATGTCACCATAATAGGCATTTTTTACTTTGTGCTGGTACTTTTTTATATCAGAATATGGTAGTAAAATTCCAAGTGAAATAATATCTAAGAATCCTCGCCATAGAAAAAGATTTGCGTATTTTAGGGTTGATCCCTCAAGGCGATAACGAATGCCTCGCCATTGCAGTCGACTCAAGCGATAGCGCAGGGCAGAATATAACGCAACGGGGATGACATAAAAAAACAGAAGTAAAAACACGACTGGCCAGGCTGCGTCGGGCGCAATTATGGCGGCAATCAAAAAAGGGGTATAAATTCCAAAAAGAACTGGAATGGCTTTCAGGAAGCCTAAGAAAAGCTCTTTCCCGGTTCCCGTGTACTCGAACCGGTCGCCATGCAGGGAAAATGAGCCGGCTACATATTTACGAAGCCGCGTCTTCCCCCAAAAGTTATAAATGCCAAGCGTGATGATATTCATGAACAGATTGAGCAACCAGATTTTATAAACCTGCCCAGTACGGCTATCATAGGTTATTTCATTAATGATTGAATTTTTCTGGATTAGTTTGGGTCGCGCTTGTTCAGTTACATTATCGGCAATAAATGCCTGATCTGCCATTATTGTGCTCATTATTAACCTTGCGAGAAATTTAGAAGATCATGACGATCGCAGCACGCCTTCAATTTGATTTTTTCAGATACAGCGATCACAAGATGTTTCGACACAAAACGCAGCATGTAGACAATGGTTATTCCATTGGCAATCGCTGCAACGTAGTGACGGGACATCTTGTGATCGTCCTGTGGGTTAGCTTTTTAGCGCCACTGGCGGTGTTAGGTCTCTTAGCAATGGAATAACCATTGCCTGCGAGATCTGCCTTGCCAGTAACACTGAAAAGCTAACTGTATCCGTAAATATCAAGTTGAAGGCGTGCTAGTAATATCGGAACGAAATTTAAATAGTTAAGTACATATGAAAACATCACCTCCGGATCAAAGATTTGTGCCAGCGTTGGGGTTTCACTGGCTGACGCCTTACTACGATTTTGTCGTAGGCGCTGTCACCCAAGCAGGCGCAATTAGAGAAGGGCTTATTCAGCAGGCGCAATTTGATGCTGGACAACAAATGCTTGATCTCGCCTGTGGTACAGGAACACTGGCAGTCCAGATTAAGCACCGCTTTCCAGCGGTCAATGTAGTTGCAGTTGATTGCGATAGGACGATATTGTCGCTCGCAGAACGCAAGGCGAATCGAGTAGAAGTTACGATACAATTTGATCATGCATTTGCTGAGTGTTTGCCTTATCCAGATGGATCTTTTGATCGGGTCGTGTCAAGCCTATTCTTTCACCACCTCACATGGGACAAGAAAAAGCAGGCTGCAAGCGAGATATATCGGATACTAAAACCACACGGTGAGCTTCATGTGGCGGACTGGGGTCGCGCCAGTAACTTATTAATGCGAGGTCTGTTCTTTCCTGTGCAGCTTATTGATGGCTTCAAGAATACCCAGGACAACGTATCGGGAAAACTTGTTGAGCTGTTCGAGCAAACCGGGTTTGTTAATGTTGCAGAACAACAATCTTTCAATACCATTTTTGGCACAATGGCGTTGTACAGTACGGTTAAAAACAGTTAGCTTATCTAGGAGGCTGTCCGAGATTAGAATGATCTACTGCGGGAAAGCTATTTTGGCCAGCTTTTCCGATCATTTTCGTTAAATAGAACAACTATTCGCCTCAAATAATCAAAAAATCTACCACAAAATGACCTCCCCTCGCTACGGCCACTATTCTCCGACAGCCGCCTAGGGAGTAATGATTCCTGTATCGTAGTTAATGGTTGGTGACATTGAATTAGACTGATTTAACCAATAAATTTTCAATTGTTAGCCGGTAAATCTCCGATAATGGTTCAATTTCATTGATGTCTACATTTTCATTGAGCTTGTGAATGGTCGCATTGCACGGACCAAATTCTACGACTTGTGAACAAATATCCGCGATGAAGCGTCCGTCCGAAGTGCCGCCGGATGTGGAGAGTTGTGGTTCGATTGCTGTCACCGCACTAATTGCGTCACGCATGGCATTAGCCAACTCAGCTTTTGGCGTGAGAAAAGGCTTGCCAGAGAGCTCCCACGCCAAATCGTAATCGAGTTCGTGCCGATCAAGGATTTCATGCACGCGGGCTTGTAGTGATTCCACCGTGCTGGCAGTTGAGAAGCGGAAGTTAAATAGTAGATTAACCTTGCCTGGAATGACATTGGTCGCGCCGGTTCCTCCGTTAATGTTGGAAATATGCCAGGTGGTGGGTGGAAAATACTCATTACCCTGATCCCATCCGGTTTGAGCGAGCTCGGCAATCGCCGGGGCAGCCAAATGTATCGGGTTTTTTGCCAAGTGTGGATAGGCAATATGCCCTTGTATGCCTTTAATAGCTAGATTCCCGGATAGGGAGCCACGTCGTCCGTTTTTGATGGTATCACCCAATTGTTCCGTGCAAGTAGGTTCGCCAACAATGCAATAATCCAGTCGTTCATTTCGCGCTTTCAATGTTTCTACAACCTTGACGGTTCCATTCACTGCGGGTCCTTCTTCATCCGAAGTGATCAACAGTGCAATGGATCCATTATGATTGTCATGCTTGGCAACAAAAACCTCAATTGCAGTAACGAATGCCGCCAAAGAGGTTTTCATGTCCGCAGCACCCCGCCCATAAAGCTTGCCATCATGGATTGTGGGTATGAATGGGTCGCTGTGCCATTGTTCAAGCGGGCCAGTCGGTACCACGTCGGTATGACCGGCAAAACAAAGGACAGGTGCTGTGTTTCCTCGCCTTGCCCAGAGATTGTCAACTTCACCAAATCGCATCCTTTCGATATTAAACCCAAGTTTTTCTAGTCGGTTTATCAGGATTTCCTGACAGCCATTGTCAGTGGGTGTGATTGAGCGGCGTGCAATCAGTGCTTGGGCAAGTGTAAGCGTTTCTTTGGACATGAAATACTTCCTGTTATCGGTCATTGTAGGTCACTAAGATTTACCTGTTTCGGGCATCAAGTGATTGAAAAAATAATTGTCAATAAAAAATAGCTTGATCGTTCGAGTGTATGAATTCTACAACAGTGAGTTTATAAAACTATCTAATTGGGGTATGGATTTGCGTAATAATCATGTAGATTTGCTAATTATTCGGGTTAATCCGGATAGATGGCGAATTCTACACGTCTGATTCTTATCTTGCACAGTAGCTCTAAATTGTATGATCTTGGGTCAGGTTTAATCTGCAAGAGGAAATTATTATGTTCCTGTTTTATATTCTTTTGTCACTAATTGCTGTACTAGCGCTGATTTTGGCGGTTCCATTATTGCGTCGTTTTATTATTTCCAATCAGGCGCTCAAAATTTTTCGTAAAATGCTCCCGCAAATTTCGCAAACCGAACAGGAAGCGCTGGATGCCGGCACGGTATGGTGGGATGGCGATCTGTTTAGTGGTAAGCCAGATTGGAATAAGCTATTAGCCTATCCTAAGCCAGAATTAAATGAAGAAGAAAAAGAATTTCTCGCGGGACCCGTTGAGCAATTGTGCGCGATGTTGGACGAATGGAGAATTACGCACGAACTGCAGGATCTGCCACCTGAAGTCTGGCAATTCATCAAGGACAATGGTTTCTTTGGACTGATTATTCCGAAACAATACGGGGGATTTGGTTTTTCTGCACTGGGGCATTCCGAAGTCGTGATGAAAATCGGTTCACGTAGCGGTACTGCAGCCGTAACGGTGATGGTGCCAAATTCTTTAGGGCCAGCGGAATTGTTGCTGCATTACGGAACTGAAGAACAGAAAAATTACTATCTGCCACGTTTGGCTAAAGGCATCGAAGTGCCATGTTTTGCTCTGACGTCACCGGATGCGGGGTCTGATGCTGGCGCAATTCCGGATTACGGTATTGTTTGTCGCGGTGAATACGATGGTAAGCAGGACGTATTGGGAATGCGCGTAACCTGGGAAAAACGCTACATCACATTGGGACCGGTTGCAACGTTGTTAGGGTTGGCATTCAAGCTCTACGATCCGGACAGATTGTTGGGTGGGGAAGAGGACCTTGGGATTACGCTAGCTTTGATTCCAACCAATACACCGGGCGTTAATATAGGCCGTCGTCATTTTCCACTCAATGGTGCATTCCAAAATGGCCCGAATTCCGGCAAGGAAGTGTTTATTCCGATGGAATGGATTGTTGGCGGGCAAGAAGGTGTCGGTAATGGCTGGCGTATGTTGATGAACTGCCTTGCGGCCGGGCGTTCAATTTCTCTGCCTGCCACCAGTGTCGGCGCAGCCAAGCTGGCGGCAAGCACTTGTGGTGCCTATGGCAGGGTGCGTGTGCAATTCAATATACCCATCGGCTATTTTGAAGGAATAGAAGAAGCGTTAGCGCGTATCGGTGGCAATACCTACATGATGGATGCAGCGCGGGTCATGACTGCTCTCGCGGTAGATTTGGGTGAGAAGCCATCGGTTATTTCGGCGATTGTTAAATACCATTTAACGGAACGAGGGCGTCAGGCGATTAACGATGCGATGGATATTCATGGCGGCAAAGGGATTTGTATGGGACCAAAAAACTATCTTGGCCGCACTTACCAGCAAACGCCCGTTAGTATTACAGTAGAGGGTGCTAATATTCTAACGCGTACCATGATCATCTTTGGTCAGGGTGCAATACGTTGTCATCCTTACGTGCTCAATGAAATTAATGCAGCATCTGACACAGATAAGTCACGCGCTTCAAAAGCATTTGATCAGGCGCTGATGGGGCATATTGTTTTTAGTGCTCGCAACTTTGTGTACAGCTTGTTGTACGGATTGTTTGGCAAATACATGAAAGGCAGTATCCCTGAAAGCGTTTTGCCTGATACAGCGCATTATTATCAACAATTGACCCGGTTCTCTGCGGCGTTTGCACTGATCGCGGACATCTCCTTACTGAAGTTAGGCGGGTCGCTGAAGCGAAGAGAACGGCTCTCGGCTAGACTCGGCGATATTCTCAGTATGCTTTATTTATGCTCAGCAACATTAAAGCGTTTTGAGGCAGATAATCGTCCTTCGGCCGATTTGCCGCTGTTGCATTGGTCGATGCAGGATGCCATCTACCAGATGCAACAGGCATTCGATGAATTCCTGAATAATTTTCCTGGTAACAGAATCATGTCATGGCTGTTGCGCTTTCTGGTGTTTCCGTTGGGTAAACCTTATTCACCGCCATCCGATGCAGTGGCACATGAAGTTGCGAGATTGATGCTGGAACCTGGCGAAGCCCGTGATCGTCTGACCGCGGGGATTTATCTCCCGACAACAGAGAATGAGCCGCTGGCCGATCTTGAAAAGGCTTTGCAATGCGCTGTAGCGTATGAAGCAATAGAAGCCAAGTTGCGGCGTGCAATTAAAGCAGGTCAAATTTCTGAACGTGATGATAAAAAAATTACGGAGGCGTTGGCTAAGAATATTATTACTGCCGATGAGGCAGAGACAATGAAAAAAATGCAAGTCCTCCGGCGTAGTGTCATTATGGTCGATGATTTTTCACCGGATTTTGATAAAGATCATGATGGAGCACAATATCCCGCAGTAGAAACAGAAACAGAAACAGAAACAGAAACAGAAATTGAAACTGAAACAGATTATGATGTCAGCAAATCCAATATTTTTGATTCAGGAAAGTTGAGTGAAATAGCCTCCTCTGATCTGTTTACCGATCAAGCGCCAAAGAAAGAAGATTGATGAGATAGATAATATGGAAAGCAAACATGATGATATAGCGCGTATTATCGAAGTTGAGCAGGCCAAAACACTGGATGGTTTGTTTCGTGAGCGGGCATATGTTTCGCCAAAAATTATGGCTTATCGTGACTATGACGAGTCAAAAGGAGAATGGCGCAGCTATACGTGGGAACAAATGAAGCAGGCTATTGCTCGTTGGCAGGCCGCCCTCTCTATGGAAGCATTGGATCGTGGCGACCGGGTTGGCATCATGCTGAAAAATTGTCCGGAATGGGTCATGTTTGAACAGGCGGCATTAGGGCTGGGACTCGTTGTGGTACCGTTTTATACGGAAGATCGCGCTGCGAATGTGGCTTACATGCTGTCTGATGCCACTGTTAAATTATTGTTACTGGAAAATTCTGGCCAGTGGCAGGAACTAAGCGTTGCATGCCAGAATAATAATGATTTGAAGCGCGTTGTGATCATTAATCCGGCGGACAATACCGACGGTTATTTATCTCGTGAAGATCGGGCTGTTCTATTGAGCAATTGGTTGCCAGTAAAGGCAGATGAGGTTCGGCATGTAAATAATGACCCACATAGTCTGGCTACGATTATTTATACATCGGGTACAACAGGTCACCCCAAAGGGGTGATGCTGAGCCATCATAACATTTTAACCAATGCCTACAGTTGCTTGCAGGTTATTCCGGTGACACAGAAAGATCTTCTGCTTTCCTTTTTGCCGCTGTCACATACCTTCGAGCGTACTTCAGGCTACTATGCGCCAATGATGGCTGGTGCGACCATTGTTTATGCGCGTTCGATTCAACAGTTGCAGGAAGATTTGTTGACAATTCGTCCAACGGTTCTAATTTCCGTGCCACGCATTTATGAACGAGTTGATGCAGGCATTCGCGCCAAGCTCGCCGATGGGCCAAAATTTGGCGAATGGTTGTTTAATTTCGCAGTGGCGGTTGGTTACAGCCGATTTGAATATCAGCAGGGACGTGGCTCTTGGCGGTTGACGCACTTGTTTTGGCCGTTATTAAAAAAATTAGTGGCCGACAAAGTTATGCAGAAACTGGGTGGGCGGCTACGGCTTGCTTTGAGTGGAGGCGCCGCATTGTCGGCTGAAGTCTCGCGGATATTTATCGGCCTGGGCTTGCCAGTTCTACAAGGTTACGGCATGACAGAGAGTAGCCCGGTGGTATGCGCTAATAGGCAGGAAAATAATTTACCGGCCAGTGTTGGTCCTGTTATACCAGGCGTGGAAGTTAAATTGGGTGAAAATGATGCGTTACTGATACGCGGCGCCAATGTCATGCTGGGATACTGGAACAATCCGGATGCAACCAGATCAGTATTATCAGCCGATGGTTGGCTCAATTCCGGCGATATCGCATCAATTGACGAACAAGGACGAGTAACGATTACCGGGCGGCTAAAAGAGATTATTGTACTGTCTACTGGCGAGAAAGTGCCGCCTGCGGATATGGAAGTAGCGATCATGCGTGATCCGTTATTTGAGCAGGTTATATTAATTGGAGAAGGACGTTCTTTTTTAAGCGTGCTGGTCATTTTAGACAGCGACAAGTGGAAAAAAATCGCGATACAACACAAGCTTGACCCAGATCTATATAATCAAATAAATCAGCAAAAAACAGAAGAAATCTTGTTGGGGAAAATTTCTAAGCAGACGCGTGAATTTCCCGGATATGCCAGAATACGTCGCGTTGCATGGCTATCTGAGCCATGGACTGTCGAGAATGAAATGCAAACACCGACGTTAAAGCTGCGCCGAGGAAAGATTCTAGAACGTTATAAGGCAGAGGTGGAAAAGCTTTACGAGGGGCATTAGTTATATCTGTGTTTGTATGATTACGCCAAGGTTGTGATGACGATGAATAATGATTCAGCATTGCATGTAGCGTTACCGGAAGGGCGTGAGCCAGTATTGCGCATGGTAGCCATGCCATCCGATACTAATTATTCCGGTGACATTTTCGGCGGATGGATCATGGCGCAGGTGGATATAGCGGGCAGTCTGCTGCCAATTCGTCGTGCCCAGGGGCGAGTAGCCACTATGGCTGTCAATTCTTTTGTATTTAAGTAACCGGTATTTGTTGGCGATCTAGTGAGCTTTTATGCCGAAATTGTTAAAGTGGGACACACGTCAATGACTGTGGGCGTGGCTGTGTTTGCACAGCGAGGCGTGCGCGAGGGTCGTGACGAGATATGCATTAAGGTGACCGAAGCCGTGCTAACTTACGTGGCGATAGATGAAAATCGAAGGCCACGTCCGTTGCCGTTATTGTAATAAAAGAAGTCTTGTCTCATATTTCATCGAATTCAGAATCAATGGTAGATTCTTATAAAATTGACCTTGAAATTATTTTTATAGGAGGCGCGCATGGGAAAAGAAGTCAGCAAGTTGGATAAGGTGATCCTTGAAGCAAGAAAAAATTCAGAAAAACGCGCTAAAGGATATCGAGAGCAAGCACTTAAACTATACCCTTGGGTATGTGGCCGCTGTGCGCGCACTTTTGATCACGCTACTCTGCAGTTACTAGAAGTGCATCACAAGAATAATAATCACGATGATAATCCCCCTGATGGCAGTAATTGGGAGCTGCTATGCACGTACTGCCATGAGAATGAGCATGCAAAAGTCAGAGATTCAATGGG
>JAJFJI010000120.1 GCA_021774205.1 Nitrosomonas sp. | reverse complement strand
TCACCGGCTGGAGAATCCGGGCGGTCAATATCACTGACGACACCCAGTATTGCCTCCTCGACCTGGCGCGAATCATGTTTGGCGCTCTGCAACCATTCCAGTGATTGATCAAATTCGTCCAGCGTTTCGGCCATTCTCGGATCACGATAGGAATAAAAACGGAATGTGCCGGCGTCAGCTGCGAAGGCAGCGCCGCCACCGTACGCACCGCCTTTTTCACGAATGGCATTATGCAAAAAACCATTGCGTAAAAAATGGCCGAGAACCGTCAGTACCGCAGCATCTTCGTGATCGGACGACACCGTCATGTAAGACTTTGCACAAAAATTTACCTGTGTGCTGGTTGTCCATGCCTGATTAACAGTAGCCGATTCAAAATTAACATGCAGTTGTCCGGCGCCGGCATTTAGCGGCGCGTCCCGCCAAAGGGACGCCAGCGTTTGCGTAACATCATTGAGGTTTTCCTCTTCATTGACCAGCAAAAATTGCCGTGGCGCTTCGCTAATCAGCTTTTTGATTTTCGCAAACCGGTCAGCCAGATTTTTGATTTCGTCATTGTTTGCAAGCGCCGTGTCCAGCGCTATGATATTTCTGACCCCCTGAAGCCCATCCCACCTGTGTCCCAGGTTGGCATAGACAGATGAGCCCGCACTGGCGGCCTGCATGGCTAGTCTGTGACCGCTTTGGGTAATGCCGGCTTCGCGATGTGCACGAATTTGTGCAATCAATTCGCGCAGACGATGATGCTCATCAAGTCTAGCACCTGAAAAAGTATCAAACAGTAAACGCGAAAACGCTGCCTGGTTCCGATACAAGGCCTTACCGGACAAAACCAAATAAGAATTCAGCCCTTGCAGGTCGCCCTGCGGACTGCGGTAGGACAAGCTGGCATGGATACCACCGGATACTGATGCTTGCAGCTCCTGGGCCTGAAGATAGTCAAGATCATTAATTCCAACTTCATTGAGGATATCGCAGAATAACGGCAAATCATCAATTAACGCCTGATCCATTTCAGGGATCTCAATGACGACTTGCTGATAAACAAGTCCGTTAGTCGCAGTCGGGAAAAAACTGGTATTGGCGCCGTTTATGTCAAATTTCCGATACTCGGGATATTTCAGTTCCTTCGGTGCGTCATTGACGCTTACACTTGGCAAAACTTCCGGGTTATCTTCCGTTGCCTGCCGCTGGCGTAACGCTTCGGTCAAATCAATGATATTTTTCTTTTGTGTATCCGTCAGGCTGGACTCGATTTTTTCCAGCTGGGCTTTTTCCTGTGACTCCTGCTCTTCAGCCAGTTTCGTATCCGGGTTTGCCGTGAGCAAAACACGGTGTTTATTGTTAAGCAGCAGTGATTTCGCAAGATCAGGAATATAGGATGGATCCTTTATTTTTTCGCGCAAACGTTCCAGCATGGGTTCAACATCCAGCACCTTGAATGGGTCCGCACCGTGAAGTGCCGGAGACAATGACTTAACCATCAATTGCAGGCCGTAGGGAAAACGGCCTCCACCGGCTTCACGTTGACTCAGTTCAATCTGGTGCAAAATGGATTCCAGTTGCGAAACCGGCACCCCATCTTTAGCGACCTTTTCCAGAACAGACAGAATCAGAGTTTGTATTTGTTCGGCATCTTCAGGTTTGCAGCCTTCCAGGCCACAGGCAAACACACCCTCAGACATGGTTTCTTCAAATCCGCATACTTCTGACGGCGCAGTGCCAAGTGAACTGGTTTCCAGAGCATGACGCAAGGGTGAGGCGCTATTGTCGAGGAGTGCGCTGGAGAGCATTTGTGCATCCATCGTAGCATCAAGATCTTTTACGCTACCCAGCAACCAACCGAGAACGACCTGGGAGCGTGGTGTCGACCTGTCTTCGTCAGATGCAAAACGACTACTGATTTGGTGAGGCTGTTTGTAGCGTTTTTCTGGTGCTATCGACAGATCGAGTTCCTGCCGTGCGAATTGACTGAGCGCCAATTCTTGCATGCGCGCCTGATGCTCAGCAACCGGAAAACTGCCATAGGTCATAAAAGTCGCATTGGACGGGTGATAATGGCGTGCGTGAAAATCAAGCAGTTGTTGATGTGTCAGGTCCGGAATATCCGATGGTTCACCACCGCTATTAAAATGGTAGGTGGTTGTCGGAAACAACGCGCTTTGCAGATCTTGCCAGATTCGCTGAACCGGTGCACTCATGGCACCTTTCATTTCATTGAAAACAACGCCCTTGTATACCAGGCTTTCGTCACCGGCAGCGTTTTTTTCAAATTCGGTTCTGAATCCTTCCTGAAGAAAATCAAGTTCGTTCAGGCTTGGGAAAAATGTCGCGTCCAGATACACCTGAAGTAGATTGTCATAATCCTTACGTGACTGCGTCGCAAACGGATAGGCAGTCCAGTCGCTAGCCGTAAATGCGTTCATAAACGTACTCAGGGAGCGCCGGGTCATCATAAAAAACGGATCTCTCACTGGATAACGTTTACTTCCGCACAAGCTGGTGTGTTCCAGAATATGGGCGACACCTGTGGAATCCTGCGGGACTGTTTTAAAAGCCACAAGAAATGCATTGTTGTTGTCTTCGGTATCGAGATGAATATGTCTGGCACCGGTTTCCGTATGGCAGTATTCCTCGTAAGTGATTTTCAGTGCGCTTATGGATTCACGTCTTTGTAACTCAAATGCAGAATGACTCATAGTTCTCCGTGTCTGATCAAATCAGGTTGTAAATTAACGTTAGCAATGAGGTATTGTAACTTGTCGGGTGCATGGGTTGAAAACACGATTTTCAGAATCGCATGTCCGTTAGAACGATATTGTGACTAATTGGTCAACTTAAACCACGAAACTGCTGGACACCAGACAAATAAACCATATTTTGAATGCACAGAAAGCTGGATCGGTAGTCAAAACCATGATGATCAAGAATTTTGTTGATTTCACTTGCCACCAGCATGGCTGCGACGATTTTCCTGGCTCCACCACAGTGCGTGGCAGTGTTCAACCTAAAATCCTCAGCTGACCGCGACAGCAATAACTGCACCAGGAACTGGGTATTCCTGTTGAATCTCTAACAGAACAACCCACTCAAACACACACTACATAAGATATTTCTCTTTAATTCCGGACGCTATTAGAGTCCACCATTTAAGTGCCACTGCTTATAAATTAAGTGGGGAGCGTGAATTACCCGGTCAACATTCAACATGCACAATTTTATCGGGTCATTAAAGCGTGTATGCTCTTTCAGAAGACATAATTGGGGGAATGTTGCTATGAATACCTTAACCAAGCTTGTACTCGGCATGATGGGACTGTTGCGACCCAAACCTGCCAAAGGAGATACTGCAACTTCGATTTCACTGCCGCAACCTGAGAAACGCGGCGGCCTACCATTAATGGAAGCCCTGGCCAAACGTCAATCATCTCGCGATTTTGCGCCTGACCCATTGCCCTTGCAGCTGCTTTCAAATCTTCTCTGGGCAGCCTATGGATTGAATCGTGCTGACGGCGGACGTACTTCCCCTTCAGCATTGAATGCCCGGGAAGTTGACATATTCATCGCGCTCCCCTCGGGAGCATACCGCTATAATGCTGCAACATATGAATTACAACTGGTGGCATCTAGTGATTTAAGGCGCATTACAGGTTACCAGGATTTCGTCGATGAAGCGCCACTGGATCTAGTGTACGTTGCTGATC
>JAJFJI010000119.1 GCA_021774205.1 Nitrosomonas sp. | reverse complement strand
ATGTGCCGCTTCATGTGGATTATTTTGACTGGTTGACCCATGCGCCATTAAAGAAACGATCGGCGCAAACCCGTAAGCCAAACCAGAATTACGCATGAAACCCGCCAATTTGTCGGCTTGCTCATTATCGGTAAAACCTAAGCGGGGATTATCAGGGGTTGCAGCAGCTGCGTCATCGGGTGCCGTGAACAACAACTCAGTAGCGACCCCTTTGTCAACTTTTTGTTTTAATGAACTATTTATCGCTAACAGATATTTTGGTACAAAAGTTCTGCCTAACATGCTCCCTAGTACGATGGGTGCTAATACATCAATAACAGCATGCGAAAATAGCATACCCCTGCGCAGACTCTGATTCATTAAATAGGCAAATTTTCTTAATTGATTGTGCCCTTTGTGATGATCTTGTTGCGCTTGTTCCGTGCCTTTCCTAGGTATTTCATCAACATCATGGGACGGTACTACCACAATAGGGCATAACGCTGCCCTATGCGTATCATCCAGTCCTTTATAATTGATGGGAATACCGAAGAATCCAGCTGCGCCCAAGGTCTCAATCGTTGGATTAATTTCCTCTAGGTGACGACGAATATTTTCTTCGCGCTCATCAATACAAAATACAATCTGCGCTGTTGGACGGGCATCCCGTTTTGCCCAACGTCCTCGACCAAGATTCAAATGTATCGCCTGAAAAAAATCCTCTCTATAGTGATATTCGTAAGCATAAAGCCAAACTTTACTTCGCTCAGGCGCATTAAATTCATCTAGAACATTCAACATCTGCAATAAATCTTTTTTCTGCAGTTGCTGAATTTTCGATGCACTTAAACCCAGATGTTGGCATAATCGAAACAAGCGCCAGCCACTATTAAATGCATTATGGCCAATGTTATTTTCTGCCATTGGACTTAACTGCCAAGTCCAGATTAAATCTGCCAGCTCCTGCCATTCTGATCGATTATGCCGCTCGGAATTAGCACGTGAGATGAGATCTTTTGCCAATTGCATGAGATATTCAGGTAATTCGCCTTGAAACAATAACCTGCGCACCATAAATTCCGACAGATTTTTCCGAAAATAGTATTTTATGGTTTTCAGTTTTGCGTCAATTTTCCAATTCTCATTACAAGCTTGTTCAAGCCATAGCCGATCTAACGTCAACCGAATCGCCAGGTAATCGGCGAGACTTAATATTGCATTATTATCTGTATGGTACTGTGGATTATGCTGCCGCCAGTTAACGAGGCCAGACCATCCGGGTAATTCAAGCGCTAGCCTGCGCAAATAACCTTCCCACTTCTCTTCTGGGATTTCCAGATGCGTTAACTGCTGAATGATGCAGTCAACCGCATCTTCAGGTGTTTCAGCCACAATCAGGTGCCAATCTGGCAGGTCATGCAAAAAAGAATTAACGTCATATTGAATGCATGCACGCCATGCGGCATAAAGACTCAACTGGCTCCGATTTGGCAATTGCCAGGCTGCGACACCCTCATCCATCGCCGACGCACAAAAGCGTATTAATTGAGGGCGTATAGAAAAAAGAATGTCAATACCGCTCAGCGCCTTTACAAACCCTCGTAAGGTAGTTCCATCACCCAGTTGTTCAAACATTTCTTCCAACCGAGCTTCAGCATCCTGAAGCATTTTCTGATGGATTGGCGCATCACTGCCACTTGTTTGGCTAGAACGTATTTTATCTAGCCATTCTTTAGCCTGCTCTTCTGACAAATCGAGCAGGGTTTCAGGATGTAACGCTGTTTGTTCCAATCCCAGTTTATTTAAGATACTTTTCCATAATTGCCCAATGACATCAGCTTCTCTCGCATCATTTGCGAATAGTTGATCGCGCGCATGATCCGACACATCCGATTGGACTTTATGCTGCGCATCCAATTCTTCGATTTGCCAATTCAATTGACTAATAGAAATACCTTCAAAATCAAATAACAAAGCGGCGCGATAAATATCTTTACGTGCAATCGTTCGATCATTGAGTCGACATACTACTTCGTCAGCTTGCAAATCTTTGTTGTGGTTCAGCGCTGCGGATAAGTCTTCATCAGTAATACGTCCCTGCTGATACAAAGCCCGGTTCTTCGATTCTGACTGATATCCATAAATTCCGGTTAATGCCTCAAATTCTTCCAGCGCTTTTTCAAATGGCAGATGCTGAAAACCATGAATGGTATTGTGGTGGACAAAATCATGGATGGGGCCCTGCCCTGGCAACACATGATCAAGATGATTCAGTGCCGCTAAAATTTGTCCACGCTTGTCGAGGGATCCTGGAGCTTCTTGCATTATCTAATCCTATTGAATACGTTGACTGATAATATCATTCACGTGCTGTATGGTTGCCGCTGATAAATCAATCAGTGATGCAGGCCATAAACCATAAAATACAATACCTGAAACCAATAAGCCGGCTGCTAATAATTCAGGCGTGCGTAAATCTTGAATATCGCGCATCTGTGGTTTTACCGGACCGGTAAATAACATACCAATGGTACGCATTGCATAAGCCGCACTAATCAGAATACTCATTCCGACAAATACCATAAAGTAACCACCTAATTGCTGAAAACCACCAATAACTACGTGCAGTTCGGCAACAAAACCCACTGTACCTGGCAATCCCATCGCTGCAAATAGTGTAATCGTCATAAATAACGCAAAGCGCGGCATTACTTGAACCAATGAGCTGTAATCCAGAATATTACGAGTATGCGTACGTTCATAAAGCAAACCCACCAGTAAAAACATAGCGGCAGCAACCAAACCATGTGCGGTCATTTGTAGAACAGCGCCGGTAAGGCCCGTCAGATTCAATGTCGCAATACCCAGTAATACAACCCCCATATGGCTGACAGAGGAATAGGCCACCATTGCTTTAAGATCCGCTTGTCGCCATGCCAGCATGCCCCCATAAATCATGCCGAATAACGCAATAAATATCAAATAGGGCTGTATTGCCAGCGTTGCTTCAGGCAACATAACCACGGCTCTGATCAAACCATAAGCACCCATTTTCAATAAAATACCAGACAGTAAAATACTGACAGGGCTCGGCGCTTCGACATGGGCTAACGGTAGCCAGCCATGCAGTGGGAAAATCGGCATTTTGACACCAAATCCGATTAAGAACCCTATCAACACCCAGATCTGCTCGTCTTTCGGCATACTTTGTGCCGCCACACTCATGGATGACATCAATGTGCCCCCGTGTTCTGGCATATATTGACTAATCGCGAACAAGCTGATCAGCATGAAAATTGATCCGCCCATCGTATAAAGCACAAAGTTAATACTTGCGACTTGTCGTCGCACACCTCCCCAACGTGCAATCAGAAAAAATAGCGGCGCTAATGTCAACTCCCAGAATATGTAAAACAATGACCAATCCTGAGAGAGAAAAACACCCAGCATTCCCAATTCCAGCAGCAAGATGCTGATGTGATACCCTTTGACGCTATTGGAAATACTGAAGGAGGCAAGTAATGCAATGAGCGTGAGTAACGTTGCCAGGACCACCATCGGCAAAGAAATGCCATCAATACCCAGCGCAAATGCAGTGCCTAATTTCGGATTGAATATAAATTGTTGGTCGAATTGCATCCCGGCATCTTGCAGGTTATAACTAAAAACCAACCAGCAACTGAGTAGAAATGCAATTAATGCAAACAAATTCGCCAGCAAACGAATTTGTTTAACATTTTCCCGCGGCATCAAAGCCAGAACTAAAATACCAATCACTGGCGTCAGAAGTAGTACGCTGAGTATCCCCATGATATGACCTTTATGCGTTTGCGCTGCTTGGCTGGATAGCGTTGATAGCCAGAGAGCTCAATCGCTCAGACATTCTGACGCGTAGCTTGATATTACTTTGACGAAGGTAACGCAATAAAAAAATGCAGCGGTACAGGTTCAAACAATAAAGCTTTTTAAATGCTGCACACAGCAAATCTTGTTTCGAACATCCTGCAAATAATTTAGATAACGTCCAACAGGTAAAGCAGCGTAACATGAACCCTGATTTTATATTTTCTTTTTTCACACTATAAACC
>JAJFJI010000118.1 GCA_021774205.1 Nitrosomonas sp. | reverse complement strand
GATGCGCTGGATAGTTATATACCGGAACCGGAGCGAGCGATAGATGGTGCTTTTCTGATGCCGGTGGAAGATGTTTTTTCCATTTCAGGTCGTGGTACGGTAGTAACAGGCCGTGTCGAGCGCGGTGTTGTCAAAGTGGGTGAAGAAATTGAGATTGTCGGGTTAAAGCCGACATTGAAAACGGTTTGTACTGGCGTGGAAATGTTCAGGAAGCTACTTGACCAGGGTCAGGCGGGTGATAATGTTGGCGTGTTGCTACGTGGGACCAAGCGTGAAGAAGTTGAGCGTGGTCAAGTATTAGCCAAGCCGGGCAGCATTTCGCCGCATACTAAGTTTACCGCAGAAATATATGTGCTGAGCAAGGAAGAAGGGGGTCGTCATACCCCATTTTTCCCGGGATATCGTCCACAGTTTTATTTTCGCACGACTGACGTAACAGGGTCGATTGAATTGCCGGCAGGAACAGAAATGGTGATGCCCGGTGATAATGTTTCGGTGACGGTGAATTTGATTGCGCCGATTGCAATGGAAGAAGGTCTCCGTTTTGCGATACGTGAAGGCGGCAGAACTGTCGGAGCCGGTGTGGTTGCAAAAGTGATTGAATGATTATTATTGAAATATTTTAGGTTGGTGCATTATATATTTTGTCTAAAATAGCGATAGAATTGATTTTAGACCTTGGTTATGCAGAAAATAGGCCAGTAGCTCAATTGGCAGAGCGTCGGTCTCCAAAACCGAAGGTTGGGGGTTCGATGCCCTCCTGGCCTGCCATTATTTTGATTAAGTGCGTGCCTGAGATTTAATATTTTAGGCGGCATCAAGATGCAAGTATGAAAGAAATTGCTTGCAAAGTGTTTTTTCTGATATGTCCCTGACTGCTAATTATTGTCTGGCGGATATCGTTTTGGACAATAATTCAATATGATGTCATAGATTCAATTCTGATATCGCTAATTTTGATTTGTATGGTGTAGATTGCGCCAGCTTGAGGTATGGCGAGCTAAGTGGGTCGTACGTAGTATGTTTTGGTTATTTATTTTTGATTCCTATCTGTTGTTGGAAGGGTTTAATAATAATATTTTTTTACAAGGTCATGATGGAATGCTGCTGGAAAGTATTGAAATGAGGTATGCAGAGTGAACAAACTTAAGCTTGGGTTGGCGTTTATTTGTATGGCGGCTGGTATGGCTGGATTCATCTTGTTGAGTGATAGCGCTACGGTGGTCCGGGTACTTTCGTTATTGCTGGGTTTCTTAAGCGCGATAACAATGGCGTGGTTTACGACACAGGGAAGGGAGTTTTACACGTATTGTAAGGAATCATCTGAAGAAACCAAAAAGGTGGTGTGGCCAACGCGCAAGGAGACAATCCAAACTTCAGGTGTTGTATTTGCCTTCGTAATCGCGATGGCATTATTTCTGTGGCTGGTGGATGCTGGATTATTGGCAGCTGTAAAAGCTATTATGGGTCAGGGAGGTTGAACGGATGGTCCAGGATAAAGAATGAGTAAGCGATGGTATGTGGTTCATGCTTATTCTGGTTTTGAAAAGGCTGTGCAGCGTGCATTGATTGAGCGTATCAATCGTGCTGGTATGCAGGATATGTTTGGTCAGATACTTGTGCCTGTTGAAGAAGTGGTAGAGATGAAGAGTGGTCAAAAAAGTATCAGTGAAAGGAAATTCTTTCCAGGCTATGTTTTGGTAGAGATGGATATGTCTGATGATACGTGGCATCTGGTGAAAAGCACGAATAAGGTTACTGGTTTTGTAGGCGGATCCGCCATGAAACCGACACCGATAAGCCAAAAAGAAGTGCAGAATATATTGGATCAAATCCAGGAAGGGGTTGAAAAACCAAAGCCCAAAGTGCTTTTCGAGCCTGGAGAGGCGGTGCGTGTCAAGGATGGGCCGTTTACTGACTTTCATGGTAATGTCGAGGATGTGAATTACGATAAAAGTAAGCTTAGAGTGTCAGTTTCAATCTTTGGCCGTCCGACGCCAGTAGAATTGGATTTTAATCAGGTGGAAAAAACCTGAATAAGAGATAGGGATAGTTTTTTTGTAAATTGAGAATTTAAATTTGCGAAAAAAGTTGAAGTCATTAACCGGGGAGAGTGTTACGTTGCTCGTATATACCCAAGAGGAGATTTATCGTGGCAAAGAAAATTGTCGGTTATATTAAATTGCAGGTGCCAGCGGGCAAGGCGAACCCCAGTCCACCAATAGGCCCAGCACTTGGTCAGCGTCAGTTAAACATTATGGAGTTCTGTAAGGCATTTAATGCAGCAACTCAGAAAATGGAAGCGGGTTTGCCGGTGCCTGTTGTTATCACGGCTTTTGCTGATAAAAGCTTTACCTTTGTCATGAAGACAACACCTGCATCGGTGTTGATTAAGAAAGCAGCCGGTGTTAAAAGTGGTAGTGCTAGGCCTCATGTTGATAAGGTTGGAAAATTAACACGTGAACAGGCTGAAGAAATCGCAAAGATAAAAATGCCTGATTTAACTGCGGCTGATATGGATGCAGCCGTACGTACGGTGGCCGGTAGCGCAAGAAGCATGGGTATTGATGTGGAGGGCGTGTAAATGACATTGATATCGAAACGTTATCAAGAAATCAAAAAGAAGAGTGATCGCAATAAAATGTACTTACTTGCTGATGCCCTTGAAACGATCAAGGAAACAGCGACAGCAAAATTTGATGAGTCAATAGATGTTGCGGTTAATCTTGGTATTGATGCAAAAAAATCAGATCAGACGGTGCGGGGTTCGGTAGTGTTGCCGGCGGGTACTGGGAAAACTGTTCGTGTGGCTGTTTTTGCACAAGGCGACAAAGCGAAGGAAGCGCTTGAAGCTGGTGCAGATATTGTTGGATTCGAAGACCTGGCAGCAGAAATAAAAGGCGGAAA